>JAYVPD010000170.1:0-5027 GCA_043757515.1 Pseudobdellovibrionaceae bacterium | reverse complement strand
CCAAGCCTAAACAGCTTGTTTGCGTCAATTAGGACATCAACGGGAATTGTATATTGTTGAAGCCCTAAAAAAGAAGCGATGAAAATTTCCCCCGGCTTTGCGTTTTGGGCCCGACTTAAAAAATGCAACCGGTCACGAAGGACATGCGGGGAAGGATACAAGCCAGAGTAAGGAGACACGTCGAATTCGGTCAGCAAACACACTGATCTAGACGGATCAAAAAATTCAATCGCATGGGCTAGTTTTGAAGAATCAGAATCTCGAGGAACGACGAACAAATGAGGGGTCTGATTCAATTTTCGCGAATGCAAAAAGGCTATAAAATAGGCAATCGAAAGTACCGAAGATGAACCAATAATAGAAATTTTGGAACCAATGTCTTTGTCGTTAATCAAACGCTCAATTTGTGATTCCAAATGAGGATTTAAAGTTTCAAAACTCACTGTTAAACTTCCCGCTACGCGCCCAGTTAAAATGTTGAGATATATTTCTTGGAAATATATGTAATGACAAGTATAAATTTAGTTTGCAAGTGCGTATTTTTGGTCCTTTTGTTTAAAGGAGTTGTCAGTGGCGGAAGCGTCTGGAATGCCATTAGGTGGTGTCATATTTTTAACCGTATTTCTAGCTATTTTTGGAACGTTTCTTATATTTTTGGCCCGAGCGATCGGCGGCACCAGAAAAAATAATTCGGCGGCCAAAAGAGATGTCTACGAATGCGGTATTCCAGGTCAAGACAAGCGCGAAACAAAAGTTTCCGTAAAGTTTTATCTAACGGCGATTCTGTTTATACTTTTCGATATTGAAATAATTTTCATGTACCCGTGGGCCATTACATTCCGAGACTTTATAGCCACAGGAAGGGGCGCATACGTATTTACGGCCATGATGATATTTTTAGCCATTTTTATTTTCGGACTATTTTGGGAAATTAAATCAAAAGCATTAGAGTGGGACTAGGAAGATTTTAGAGGGGGGCCTCGTGGGACAAGATGTTTTCGAAATTACAATTAACTGCGTAAAGCTAGTGCTCATTTTTTTAATGATGGTGCAGGCCGTTCCGGTTTTAGTTTGGGTTGAGCGCCGCGGATCCGCGTTTATTCAAAATCGCTTTGGCCCCAATCGTGTTGGGCCCCTTGGTTTAATGCAGCTCTTGGCGGATGCGGTAAAGTTTCTAACAAAAGAAGATTTTGCCCCAGATCGTGCGGTTCGGCCACTGTTTTATGCCGCTCCGGTATTTGCATTGATTCCGGCAACTTTGGCTTTTTGCGCGATTCCGATGTCGGTCCCATTGGAGCTGGGTGGATACATTTTTAAAATCCAAGGTTACGACATGAATGTCGGGATAGTTTATATTTTGGGGGTCTCGTCGCTTGCCGCCTATACTATTTTGATGGCCGGATGGGGTTCGGGCAGTAAGTTTTCGCTTTTGGGCGCGCTCAGGGCTAGCGCTCAGGTGATTAGTTACGAATTGGCGCTTGGTCTGTCCATCGTCGGCGTTATTTTGCTTTTTGGAACGTTCAATCTTACTGAAATGATTCAGGCGCAACAGGGGGCTATGAGTTTCAAGGCGTTTGGCTACACGGTAACCTCTTCGTTTTTGCCCAACTGGGGAATTTTTTATCAACCGTTGGCGGCCGTAATTTTTTTCGCCGCAACGTTTGCCGAATCCAACCGATTGCCTTTCGATTTAGCTGAGGGCGAGGCCGAACTTGTTGCCGGCTTTCACACAGAATACGGCGGGTTCAAAATGCTTATGTTTTTTATAGGCGAATACGGCCATATGATGCTTGGGTCAGCGCTCATGATCATATTCTTTTTCGGGGGTTATGGCATTCCGGGAATTACAGTTGAACAGGTTCATCGATGGGCCCTTACGGTTTGTGAATCTGCTTCCGGCGCAAGTATTATAGTAACAGTTATACATTTTTTAAGTTTTTTGATTAAACTAGTTCTATTTTTATGGATTTTTATTTGGGTCCGCTGGACGTTGCCTCGCTTTCGCTACGACCAGTTAATGGACCTGGGCTGGAAGACAATGCTGCCGTGGGCCCTTGGGAATACGATTGCAACGGCGCTAGTGATATTTTTAATTTCATAATCAACAAAGCCAACGATGGGGCGGTAAAATGACCGGTGATATTTTTTTATTTTGGTTCTTAGCTATATTGATTCTGGGCGGCGGCCTGGCGGTATTGCTTTTTACAAACCCGATCTATTCGGCATTGTCCCTAGCGATGACAATGGTTGGCGTCGCGGCAATTTTTATTACGCTGCAGGCGCATTTTATAGCAGGAGTTCAGCTTATAGTGTACGCCGGCGCGGTGATGGTTTTGTTTGTAATGGTACTAATGCTGTTTGATATTAAATCAGAAGTGCAGGCGTTTACGTCTGGAAAAATATCAGGAGCAGTAAAGTTAATTGCGGTTGGTTTATTATCCGGACTCATCATCGGTGGAATTATCATGGGTCAGCAATCCTTTGTGGGTGAAATCACCAAAAGCGCCGGAGACCAAATGGCCCGCTCGCTAAAAACGAAAAAAGCAGCCTCGGCTGATGCGGGTACAAAAGACCTAGGTGTCGCGTTGTTTACAAAACATGTTTTTGGATTTGAAGCATTGGGAGTTTTGCTAACGGTCATCGCCGTTGGCACGGTAGCGTTGTCGCGCAGCAGGGGGGGCACTCATGCCAAGCAGTAGTCTTTTTACCGAAATTACTTTGAATCATTATTTGGTGTTGTCTTCCGTTTTATTTGTAATTGGAATGGCGGGCGTTCTGTTGCGACGGAATGTAATCGTAATTTTAATGTGCATCGAGCTTATGTTAAATGCCGTCAATATTTCATTCATAGCATTCAGTAAATTTACGGCCAACGTAGATGGTCAAATTATGGTATTTTTTGTAATGACGATTGCGGCGGCAGAAGCGGCCGTGGGATTGGCTTTGGCGGTCACGATTTTTAAACGCTTCAAGGAAATTAATATAAAGTTTTTTGAACACTTAAGAGGGTAGGGTTTAGGATGGAACACTCAGTATTAGTCGCGGTATTACTGTTGAGCCCGCTGCTAGGTTTTCTGATAAATGGAATTAGGTATAAACAACCGACTTATAAAATATCTGGCGGCATTGCTACGATGGCTGTCTTTATATCCTTTATTTGTTCGGCTATTCTGTTTTCTGATTTGCTCGGGATGTCCCCAGAACATAGAAAAATACATGTAAAGTTTTTTGAATGGCTTAATGTAGATAAATTCAAAGTAGACGCTGGATTTTACGTTGATCAGATAAGCGGAATCATGATTTTGATCATCACCGGCGTGGGGTCATTGATTCATTTGTTTTCCACCGAATACATGCATCACGACAAGGGCGTTACAAAATATTTTTCCTATTTGAACTTGTTTATTTTTAACATGCTAATTTTAGTACTTGGCGACAGCTTGCTAACTTTGTTTGTTGGCTGGGAAGGGGTAGGTCTTTGCAGTTACTTGCTGATTGGCTTTTGGTTTACTGACAAAGAAAAAGCGGCGGCAGGAATGAAGGCCTTTATCACCAATCGCGTCGGTGATGCGGCTTTCTTGCTTGGCATGTTCGTTTTGTTTTCTATGTTTGGCACTTTGAATATTCAGGAGATAAACTCTTTGGCGCCAACGGCGGCGGATACGTCATGGTTAGGAGCCCTTACGCTGGGAACTCTGTTTTTATTTATTGGAGCTACCGGGAAATCGGCTCAAATACCACTTTATGTTTGGCTTCCCGATGCGATGGCTGGCCCAACGCCAGTTTCAGCGTTAATCCATGCCGCAACGATGGTAACAGCGGGTATATATATGATTGTTCGATTAAATCCAATTTTCATTATGACCCCGAATACGATGGCAGTAATCTCAACGGTTGGCGCGCTTACCGCGCTAATGGCGGCTAGCATTGGGATCACTCAATGGGACATTAAAAAAATTCTAGCGTATTCAACTGTTTCGCAGCTTGGCTATATGTTTTTGGCTGTCGGAGTTGGCGCTTTTGGTGCAGGCCTTTTTCATTTGATGACCCATGCGTTTTTCAAAGCACTTATGTTCTTAGGCTCTGGTAGCGTCATACATGCGATGCATGAAGAGCAAGACATTCGAAAAATGGGTGGATTAAAAAAATATATGCCCATTACACATTGGACATTCTTCTTGGGCTGGTTGGCCATTATCGGAATTCCACCTTTTGCTGGATTTTTCTCGAAAGATGAAATTTTATGGATGAGCTTTCACAGTCCGCTTGGGTCCCCGGTGCTGTGGGCAGTTGGCGTTGTTAGCGCCGGAATGACTGCGTTTTACATGACCCGCCTGATGTGTTTAACTTTTTGGGGTAAATCAAGAGTTTCAAAAACAGTGCATCCCCATGAATCACCAGCAATGATGACCATTCCATTAATAGTTTTGGCCATTTTGAGCGTCATTGGCGGCTGGATCGGAATTCCAGAAGTTATTGGGCACTCTATTGGGGCCATTCCAAATTTACTCAGCGAATGGCTAGAGCCAGTTATTAAGCCAATTCCTAATTTAGTAGAAGCAGAGCATTCTTTGGAATGGGCATTAATGGGAGCTTCGTTGGGTGTCGCCGCGATATCAGCATTTGTCTCCTATCATTTTTATGTCAAGTCACCTGAGACGCCAGGAAAAATAGCTAAGTCAATTAAGCCGGTTTATGACTTAGTATCTAAAAAATATCTAATAGACGAGCTCTATTTTAAGACGATTATTAATCCGCTTGTTGAGTTGTCAAGGAAGCTTTGGTTTTACATCGATGTAAATTTTATTGATAAATTAACCTATGTATTCGCCGACATCATAAAAGGTGGCGGCGGAGTTACCCGATCTCTGCAGACCGGAAATGTTCAGATCTATGCGATGTACATTGCTATAGGGTTGGTAGTCGCTTTGTCGATAATTATAATTAAGTAGAATTTTGGAGATAGAAATGCTTCTAAGTACCGTAATTTTTTTACCAATATGTTTCGCCGTCTTTATCACCTTTTG
>JAYVPD010000169.1:0-5062 GCA_043757515.1 Pseudobdellovibrionaceae bacterium | reverse complement strand
GAGATCGCATTGAAACAATTAGAGGCGTGGGTTACCGAGTTAAAACGGAGCCTAATTAGTTTTACTTTTCTCTATTTTCCGTGGCGCGTATTTCTGCAGTTTTTCATTATTCAATGTTTAACGTTTAATATTTTATTTTTCGGACTTTTTTCAGCACAAGTGAATTCCTTTCGCTGGGTATGGCTGTATTTCGTCGGCTCCGTGTTTGTTTCGCTGACGACTTCGTTTTTTTTCACTCAGCCTATTCACAGAATTTATTTAAAAATACTTCGGCTGTCTCATAAGAAAATGATGAAACAGTGGAGTCTTTCGTCAGACGATTTGACGGAAGAAGAGATTGGGGAATTTTCCATCCTTGAAAAAGGCCTTAATAAGATCCAAAAGAAATTAAAAAAACGCAAAGAACAACTGTATCGTGAACGCGAAGAAACTCAGGCCTTTATGACGTCCGTGCAGGAAAGTCTGGTCAGTATTTCAACGGATGAAAAAATAACATTTTTTAATTCTCGTTTTGCCACGCTTTTTTTAGATTCCGGCCAAATTCATCAACCGCATATTTTTTTAACTGATGTATTTCGGGATCCCGTTATCTATGAATCGTTTCGTCGAGTGATGGTGGATGGCGAACTGATCAAGCTTGAAATGCAGATGGAAACTAAAATTGATAAGGGCCCCAGATATTTTCTATTGTCCCTTAGCCCCTTGCGAAAAGGTAAAACGAGCGAGATTTACGGGATGATCGGGATCTTTCATGATATTTCAGATATTAAAAAGACAGAACAAATCAGAATTGATTTTGTCGGGAATGCATCCCATGAACTGCGCACTCCATTAACCTCAATTAAGGGTTATATTGAAACCCTTAAAGAGGACTTCAATTCGGGTAACACCGCCCAAACCGGCAATTTTTTGCAAATCATATCTAGAAACGTGGATCGATTGATTGATTTAGTGAATGATCTATTGACGATTTCGACTTTGGAATCTCATTCGCAAGTTCGCACCACGGTGATCAATGCCATGCAATTAAGTCATCTGGTAGTTAGTGATTTGATGATCTTGGCCCAAGCTAAAAATCAAAAAATATTTATTCATTCAAACGTTGGTGAATTTCGGGCGGACGTAGAAAAAGTGGATCAGGTCATCAGAAACCTTGTCACCAACGCCATTAAATACATTCCTGAAAATAAAGAAATTCACATTTCCTGGGATCTTGATGAGGACGGCGCCGTTGCACTGAAAGTTAAAGATGATGGGCCCGGGATTCCCAAGGAACACCATGATCGCCTGTTTGAAAGGTTCTATCGCATCGACAGGGGCCGTTCTCGGGATCGTGGCGGCACAGGGCTGGGCTTAGCTATAGTTAAGCACATTGTAATGGCTCACGGTGGTCGCGTAGAAGTATTAAGTGATATTGGTAAGGGAACAGAATTTATTTGTCATTTTCCACAGTCTGAAACGCCTGCTGGCGGCATCTAGATTTAGGTCTAGGGATTTAGTGGAGCTTAGTTTTTCAAAATGCGAGAGATTCTAAATTCTTTCAAAGAATGATAGCCATAGGTCTTTTTGCGGAAGATATCGACGATCTCTTCCTCGAGGTCTGTTAAAACTTCTCTAAAGACTGGGGCCGGTATGGTATTCGACAATAACAGATATTTAACAAATTGATCCCGAACGCGTTTTACAAACTGGGCTGTTGTCTCATTTAGATTAGAAGAATCTCTAAGGTAAGTTATGATCAGTTCAATAAGTACTTGTTTATCGTTCATACTAAGAGTTTCGGAATACCAAACGTAATCTTTAAAACAAAATGGGCTTGTAAAAAACCGAAACAGATTCAAAGAAAATCAGATACAAAAGTTTACTAGGTTTCCTAAAAGTTGTATCATTTTGAATGAAGGCTCTCGCAAGGGCCACACCTCTGCCCAATAAAAGGACTAGTTGTGAAAAGCATGAACTTTCTAGAATTTCAAGCCGGAGTCGATCGCCTGCGAGCGCGATTACTTGGCAGTCAATTGCAAGATTTTTCGATTGATGACAAGGAAATTGTATTGTTGTTCTACGCTGGAAAGCCCTTTGCACTGAGGTTTTCCTTGAAAACACCACCTGTATTTTTTTTTGAACCAGAAATCTTTAAATTAAAGCCTAATTTGCGAAAAGTCCCAATGAATCTATTTCTAAAGAAACACTTTTTGCGTCGCACGGTCGTGGACGTTCAGTACAAAGACGAGTGGGGGCGGCGATTCGAAATTTATTTTGATAGGGATTCCCAGGCCAAAGGCAAAGTTGAAATTGTAATGGTGCCTGGATTTCAAAATGTAGCTCTATTTGCCGACGATAAACACATTCATTGGCAAAAGCCCAGGCCACTGCCTGATTTGGCGAGTGATTCAAGAGCTGACGTTTCGGAATTTAGATCATTGGATCAAATTCGCGATGAATGGTACGACGGAAAAACCAGCACGGATGTCAGTGAATCAGGTAAAACCTCTGGGCCTGGTAATCAGAAATTGATTCTTAAAAAAACTCAGGCAATAGACAAAATTATTCTGCAAGGACAGGAAAATAAAATTTTAGCTAAGCGAATGTATGCCTTAGGCGAGCTTTTGAAATATCAATCGATCGCAGATTTAGCAGCCGAAGATCGCAAATGGATAAAAGAACGTGAATCCACGGACTGGAATCGCGAACAACTTTTTAAAAAGGCTAAACTACTGACCGCCAAAAAAGAAGGGATGGCGGCACGGATAAACACGTTGCAAGCTGAAATCGCGAAACTATCTGAAATGGCCGAGCCTCCAGCCACGCCAGCGAAACATAACAATTCCATCTCAGGATCTGTCAGTGTAGACACCAGAAAGTTAGAAGTCGATAAGACGATCAGTCTTTATATGGGCAAAAACGCTAAGGACAATGTGCAATTGCTCAAGAGCTCGCAACCTTGGGAGTTGTGGTTCCATTTAAAAGATTACCCAAGCGCCTATGCCATCACACGCCGAAACAAAGGCGTCATCGTAGGGCATAATGAAATGATAAAAATGGCGACCTGGTTTGCCAGTGAATGTTTTAAAAATAAAAAAGAGAAATCTCCGTCCCATATCAAAGTCATCGTTGCTGAGACCCGATTTGTAAAGCTTTTGAAAGGGGATCGCCTAGGGCGAGTGACCTTTACAAACGGAAAAACGCTGCGCATATCAATGAAATAAAAACTAGCGGGAGATGACTTGACAGTCCCCCTGTCAATGACGACACTTTTTTTTGAGACTTTTCAAAAGGTCTAAAAATTTGTAAAGAGGTGTCGTAAATGATCGAAGTACAAAATTTGACAAAAGAATATGGTGCTCTGAAGGCGATTGATAATGTTTCGTTTTCAATTAAAAAAGGTGAAGTTGTAGGATTTCTGGGGCCCAATGGCGCTGGCAAATCAACGACGATGAAAATCATCACTGGATTTATGGCCCCGACCAGTGGCTCGGCCTCGATTGCCGGCTATGATGTTTTTGAAAATCACATCGAAGTAAAAAAACGAATTGGCTATTTGCCCGAAACCCCGCCAGTGTATTCAGATTTATATGTCACTGAATATTTGGCCTATGTGGCTCGGCTGAAAAAAGTCCCTAAAGAAAAAGTAAAAATGTTAGTCGATCGCGCAATTGAAAAAACTAATTTAGGGTCGGTAAAAAACAGACTGATTCATCATTTATCTAAAGGATTTCGGCAGCGTGTTGGCATTGCGCAAGCTATCGTTTCCGACCCTGAAGTTTTAATTTTGGATGAACCAACGGTAGGCTTGGATCCTAAACAGATGGCTGAAATTCGCGATCTTATTCGTGAACTCAAAGGTCAGCATACAATTATACTGTCGACCCATATTTTACCAGAAGTTCAAGCCGTGTGTGAAAAAGTAGTGATCATCAGCAAAGGTAAAATCGTAGCCCAAGATACCATCGATAATTTATCAAAATTAGAAAAAGGCCAAGGGCGATTGTTTGTAAGGCTTAGAAAAGAAATTTCTGATTTAAAGTCCGTTATCGCAGATATCGACGAAGTTATTGGTGTCGATGCGGGGGCTTCAAAGCGCGAATGGCGAATTGACTTCAAAGGTGACGATGAAACCATTGAAAAGCTTTCGTCTAAAATTGTAAGCAAGGGTCTTGGTTTAATAGAACTAACCCCATCGAAAATTGATTTAGAAGATGTATTTTTGAAACTCACTTACGGTGTGGAAAAGGGAGGATAAATGTCGAGTATACTGACAATCGCAAACAAAGAATTTAAGGGCTTTGTTAAAAACCCCACGTTTTATATCATGATGACATTGCTGACACTTATCTTAAGTGCTCTTTTTACTATTCAATTACAGAAGTTTTTCCAAATGGGAAGCATGGCAATGATGCAGCCAGGAATGGCAGCGCAATTGAACATTCATTACACGGTTTTCCTAAATCACCTTCAAGTTTTGAATTTGCTGCTCATATTTATTGTTCCGGCAATCACCATGAGATTGTTTTCCGAAGAGAAAAAACTACGTACCTTTGATTTACTTTTGACCTCCCCACTAAAGTCATACGAAATAGTTTTAGGAAAATACTTGGGTGCTTTAATGGCTCTTTTTGTAGTTTTCTTGATTGCCTTTGCCTATCCGCTGGGAACAGCATTGTTTGCAAAAATCAACTGGGCGCCGCTGATAATAGCGTTTTTTGGAATCTATTTAATTGCGGCAGTCTACGCCGCCATGAATTTATTTTGTTCGAGCCTTTCGGAAAGTATTTTGATTGCCTACGTTACTGCAGCTATTTTAAATATTTCTGTTTGGTTTATTTCCCAAGGTGTGGAATTTGCAGATTCACAGTGGGCCCGCGATGTCCTTGAGCATATTTCGCTGAGCTTTCATATTTCAGGTTTAATTGAAGGCACTATTAGAACAAATTCAATAATCTATTTTTTAAGTTCAATCTGTTTGTTTATATTTTTAAATGAACGCGTGGTTGAATCGCATCGCTGGAGGTAATTATGAGTAAATTAGGACAGTTAAGTTTATTATTTTCAGGTTTGTCATTGG
>JAYVPD010000168.1:0-5075 GCA_043757515.1 Pseudobdellovibrionaceae bacterium | reverse complement strand
TTTGGCCGCCATTACGGCTTCATCGACAGTGACTGCCACTTTACCTTTGAGCGTAGCTACATTAAATTTTCGTAAGATTTCTTTCGCTTGATATTCGTTAATATTCATTCGCTTTTCACTCCTAGTTGGGTCAAATTCGTGTTTGACATTTGTCTAAATGGAATCGGTAATATATCTAATCTGAAAATCAGAATTCTTACAAGTCAGATTGAGGCGAGTCATTGTGAATCCATTGATTGAACTACGTAATCTATCCGTTCGTTTTGATGAAATGGACGTGTTAAAAAATGTAGCACTAGCTATTGATCCTGGTGAAAGCTTTGGGCTAGTGGGACCCAGTGGGCAAGGAAAAACCTTAATTTTAAAGCTCATCGCAGGCCTAATAGAACCGACTTCGGGCGATGTGCTTATTGAGGGCAAAACTTGGGGTGAACGCTCTGAGGCCGACAAATTAGTACTTCTAAAAAAAATGGGTATGCTATTTCAGAAAAACGCCCTTTTTGATTCGTTGTCGTGTTTGGAAAATATTGAATTTGCACTTCGTGAAAATACGAAAAAATCAGATCAAGAAATAATGGAAATCGGCGAACATTACTTAGAGGCAGTGGGCATAAGTCACGCAAGAAATCTGTACCCAGATGAAATCAGCGGTGGGATGCAAAAACGGCTCGGCATTGCGCGGGCCTTAGCTTTGGACCCGAAAATCGTGCTCTATGACGACCCAACAGCGGGCTTGGATCCAATAACGTCCCGAAAAATTATTGATTTAATCAGTGATTTAAAAAAGAAAAACAAATCTACGATTGTAGTGATCTCAAATGATATGAATCGAACCTTTCAAATCGCAGATAAAATCGGAATGGTTTACAATTCGAATTTAATTTTAACTGGCTCTGTTGAAGAAACCAAAAAGCATGCTCATCCGGCGGTACAACAGTTTATCAAGGGTGAAATCGAGGGTCCATTGACGGCGGCCCGGCCTCAAGAAATATAAAAAAAGGGAACGATAAGTTCCCTAAGTGTTCAGTTACTACCGTCTGCTTCCAATTGGTGTTTCTTCAGGCGGACCCGCAGGCTCAGCTGCTTCGGCAGCGCCTTCTGCGCGGGCTGGAGGAACAGCAGCTTCTGGCGCCGGAGGAGCCGCTTTTACTTTGGGTTTAGGTTGGGCGCTATTGGCCTTTGATTTTTCAACTTTTGGAACCGTTTCAGGCGGACTTGCAGTTTGGCCGCTTTGTTCAACTGATGTTTCAACGCCTGAATCAATTTTGGGTGATTCGCTTTTTGTAAGTTTTGCTAGTGCCAAATTTCTCTGAACACGAATTTGTTCTAATAGTGCCGCAATCTCTGCCTTTTTTGCCTCATCCAGCGAGATGCCAGATGTTAGTTCAACAGTTTTAATTTTAATTCTTAGCTCATCCGCTTTGTCTAAAATTTCTTGTTCAGTTTTAAGAGACTCGAATTCTGCTCCTACGGCCGCTCGTGAATTTGTAAGTCGACTATAAACAGCATTTGAGTCACGAATGGTCTCGGGACTGTAGCGGCCATTCGTTCGCTCATCAGAGTACTCATTCATTTGCTTGTTAGTCATCGTCGGACCCGCCGTCATTACTAACGCTGCTTTTGCTTTCTTGGAAACGGTAATATTACTAAATGTGCCAGGAGACGCATTAGGTGAAACTATGTAGGATGTAGGATAAGCAAAGGCAGACCCGTTGGCCAATTTTTCACTTGTAGCTATTATATTATGCATTGAATTGGCCGCATCGGCATCGATCACACCTTTTCTAAACATGTCTTCGACTTGGCGATGTCGAAAGATAGATTCTTTTGTAATACCACGAGGACCCTTGGTTCCAAAAACAGCATTTCTAAAATTTCCATCGCCGACACCTTGTGTTTTTTGCATAAATGAAGACAAATCTTTCCATGTATTTTCGATCGCAGGATTTGCCCAAGTGCGGTTTGGTTGAACGGCGTCATAAGGACTCCATTCGGGAACTTTCTCTAAGGCCTGCGCCGTTGAGCGAGCTGGCGCGCTGATAATTGTTTCTGGGCCCGTTGCGTGGGCACCGGCTCTTGCTGCACCCGAAGCTTGTGGAATCGCCGTATCAATTGTTCCTTTTGCGGCCGCGGCATCGGCGCCAGCACTCAAGGCTACTGCGGCCTCTGTGCCCCCGGCGGTCACTGCGCCTGGCGCCGCAGACCCTGCCGCTGTAGTACCAGCGACTGCGGCTCCCGCGGGATTTGGTGGTCCAAATTTACCTTTTGCAAAGGCTAAATTTTCATCGATATTAGCTAGAATTTTTTGAGCTTGAGCTTGGGTCATTTTGCTTGAATGATTTGAACGCATCAATCTTTCGACCTGATCACGTCTTGCCGCAGCCGCTTTTTCAACTGTTGCTAGTTTTTCTGCAGGACTACTTTTAGCCCAGTTTTTACTTTTAAGGGTATCCTCACTTAAAAAAGCTTTTTCAGGATTCGCGGTTCGAGCCCTTTTAATATTAAATGGCTTTAAGTCCTCTATGATTTTGTCAGCTGTATTTGCAGTCATGCGAACCGCTTTTGCTGTGGTGCTTGCTGCTGAAGCTGCACCACTAGCTGACGCTGCAGGAACTACTTCTGCTGCGGCACCAGTCGCCGTAACGGAACCGCGAATGGCCACAACATTTTGCTTGCCACCAACTACGATGCCCATTTTAGTGCGAAGTTCGACTATGCCGCTTTGCAATTTTTTTCCAAAATCAAAACCAACTTTTGCTAAAGCTGATAACCTGCTAGCAGCGGCTGCTCTAGCCACACCGGCAATTGCCAGGCCCGTGTTTTTTGCAGCACCCGTGTAGCTTTTTGCTTTCGCTGGAATGCTAGTTATAGATTTCTTGATATCGGCCGCAAGTCTTGGCGCCCCTTGAATCATTTGTTTGGCGAGAAGCCCCATGCCGCCCGGGGTTTTTATTGCGACTGCCAATATTTTTAAACCTTGAAGTGCTTTTGCGCCCACAAACCAATCCGTAACAAGACTCGAAACTAATTTACAAGCGTGATCAGCCGCATACTCACCAGTGAAACAACTAGCGGCGCCAATTTGCGCTGTCACTTGTTCATAAATCGCAGAGAATAATTGAATTAGCTTGGCCTTCAAAACACCGAAGTCCAAAGTCGCAGCGGCCGATACTAATTTCCATATTTCACTGAGGGTTCCCATCGAGAATAACGATTTAATGGTAGAGCCCATTTTCATAAGTGACTCAAAAACTCCGAATAGAGCACCTTTCATACAATACCCGAGGCCGTATGCTCCAGTGGCAAGCACGCCCTTTGTATTGGCACGGGTTCTCTTGTAACATTCTTTCTGAAGATCGGCGTCTGACAATTTACCGAACTCAAAAGTATAAAAGCCGCGAAGAACTTTGAAGGCAGAGCCTTTTTTAATTTCGCAACAGGAGTCTTGTCCCGCAGATATAAGTCCTCGCGCTGTGTTTGCAAATGCCTCTAGCTCGCTTGGCCCACAGGAGTTTTGGCCAGAGCTGGACGAGCACTCATTAGAAAGTTCCGAAAGTCTTGAAGACGCCCAGGCAATATGTCCAAAATTTTCCTTGAAGTTTTGATAGGTTTCTTCGTCACATCCTTCGGGGCGAACATTGGGAACAGCCCCGCTTGCATCTGCACAAGCCGACCTTGCCAAGCGGCCTTTCCAGTAATCAGAAGAATCAGCAACGGCCTTTGCGTGCAAATCGGCTAGGCAATCAAAACGTTTTTTGTCAAAATTGTTGCCATGAACTTCACTTTGTATGGCGGATACGATTCGTTCAAAACTATACGTTTTCCCGCCAGTACTTTCGTCATCAAAGCTTCCCGCAACCACAAAGCTATCCGGTTTGATGTGCTGTTCACAGGCTTTTCGGTCGTATTCGGCGAAAGACGGGGTGGCATATGATAAAATAAACACCACAAGAGAGCATAGTTGCTTCATAAAATCTCCGACTTAAAAGTGATTGAATCAAATTCTGCTTGAGCTTTTTTAGCTAAAGACAGGTCTGCTTTTTCGCTCCAATCCAATGAAACCATTATAAATCCGTAAGGGGTCATGTAATATTTCTCGACAAACAATTTCTTAACGGAATCCTCAATAAAACTTCCAGTTAGTTCAAAAACTATTTCTTTGTTAGATTTTTTAGTAAGTTTTTTTTCGGCTTTCCATTTTTTATAACCTGCCAACGTATGAACTACTCTTTTTCCATCGACTAAGTTTTTATAAATTTCTTCTGCAGATTTGCCGGAAACCTGACTCCACATTTGATCATTGGCAACTTGCATTGAACTTATTCGGATTAAATGATCCTCACCAAGCGTAAATATTTTTAATCCTTTGCCAAGAACATCATCTGCAACTTCAGACCAATCCAGTTTCGAAGGAAGAGCATAGCTTAAAACCGCTTTGCCGCTCGTCACCGCCGGTTTTGTTTCAGGCCAAGAGTTCACGGAAAATAGAGCCATCAATAGAATTGTAAATAATGTTTTCATAGTCATAGTTTAACTATATATCGGCTCAAATTGAATATTATGAAATAGAAACGGCAAAATATGGACATCGGCCAAGGTATATGCCAGGACCAAACGCCAAGGACAAAGGTGCGTATTTTCTTTTGAAATCTACAATACTTTGTAGCAAGGCGCTTATTTTTTTATCCTATTACCTGTAGATGATTAAATATAAGAAATTGATCAAATCATTTGGAACTCGGACCGTATTAAAAGGGATTGATCTGCATATTAAAGCAGGCGAAATCGTTTTTATTTTGGGAACATCTGGAACTGGCAAATCGGTGCTTTTGAAAAACACCGTTGGCCTTATGAGGCCCGATTCAGGCGAGATTTGGATCGACGGAGAAAATGTTTCAACATACACCGAACAGCAGTTTCTGCCGATCAGAAAAAAATGCGGAATGGTTTTTCAGCACCCAGCATTGTTTGACTCACTTTCCGTGTTTGAAAACATTGCGTTCGGGCTGCGAAAACATTTTACTTTGGATGAAGCTGAAATAATTAAACGTGTTGATCAGGCACTTAGTCTTGTC
>JAYVPD010000167.1:0-5107 GCA_043757515.1 Pseudobdellovibrionaceae bacterium | reverse complement strand
CAAAACTCCTTTTGATAGGCCATCATTTGATGGCCAGATTTGCTGACTCTAAGTTTTTTCTTTTTACTCAAGAGTCGCATGATTGTATTTGTGATTTTTTTTATTTTTAAAACGGATTACTTTCTGATTTCTAGATCGACTAGCATCTGAGAGTATTTTTTCTCGTCAGTTCGTTTTAAGTAATCTAATAATTTACGACGGCGATTAACCGCAGTGATTAAACCCATTCTTGAGTGGTTATCTTTTTTGTGCAAAACAAAATGCTGACTTAAATGAGAGATTTTCTCAGTAAGCAAAGCGATCTGAATTTCGCTCGAACCTGTGTCACCTTCACGTCGTTTGAATGCTTTAAGAATCTGTTCTTTTACTTGTTTGTGGACTGCCATTAAAGTCTCCCTGTTTTATGTATTTAGCTTGAATTTGAGGCATCCGCCCGTAATTCAAGCATACGGTTAAAAGCCAATAGATCGTCATGGCTGACGGATTTTTAGCTCTTCAGAGGGATAACTTAATTCAAAGTTTAGGTCAATTAGAAACAGGGTTTTTAGGGCAATAATACTCGAGCTTTATTTTACCGGTAGGCAATTCGCCTTTAAGAAACACTTCTTTTCCGACGATTCGATCGACCTCAACGGGCGGCTGTCCATCGACTTTAATATCAAACTTTGGCTTTTTCGAGGTGGGATCAATGACCGGGGCACAGTCTAAAGTAATCGACTTGATAAGCTCTTTGATTTTCTCGCTTAAAAACACCAGCTGACTGCCATAATCCGGGGCGCAAACATTACCCTTAACACCCTTTGTTTGTGTAGCAAGCTTTTCATAGGACAATCCATAGGCCTCGCTGCCGCCAGAAGCCAAACAATTCGCATCGTTTTCACGGACGACAATAGAATGGAATTGAAACTTTTTCAGTGGCCAATTGGTTTTTAAATACTTGATCAGCTCGTCAGGCTTGTTGCGTTGAGTGAACAAAGGGACCCCGTTAGTGTCTGGATACGGAGTTTCGTCTGAGTTAGACAAGAAAACTATGTTAATTGAACTGTCAGACCTAAAAAATGGAACCTTGCGCACCTTTTCACGCTCTAAAAACCGATAGGTGGCATAGATCCCCTGTTCATAGCCTGATCCTGACTCGGGCCTTTGAATTGTTTTAGCAAACATATTTTGAGCATCTAACGAGGGAATTTTTGAATCTATAAAAAGATCACCATTTTCAAAGGCAAGTAACTTGCCATCACTCGTTGCCAAGGTCGCATCATCCACATCCGTCGTGATGACTCCTACCCGCCAGCTGATATCTTTAAGATTTTGAATGAACAACGGGAACCGAGACGACATATTGGCTTGCTCTTCAGCCATTGATATTGAGTTATCATCAACAAACAAAACTTCCGCTTTTTGGGTTTCAGCAAGAGTGATCACTTTTTCAACTTTTAGATACGGCGAAGTCACAACGACTGGACCTGGATTAACAACCGGAGACGTTGGCGTCGAAGGAATTGTCGGAAGCCCTGGATCCGCTGGATTTAACCCCGAATCTTGGTTATTACTTTCTCCTGGTTGGCCCGCTGGCAGATGATCAAACCGGATTTCACCGGGCTGCCCACAGTTGTTAAATGCCACCATAATTGTCAGCAAGAAAGCATTTATAAAAAATATCTTAATTCTTCGCTTCATACCTAGCTCTTCGGATGGATTCTAGAAACCATTAGTTAAGTCTAGGTAAAAAAAGATTAATATCTTATTGTAACAATCACCCTTAGCTCGGCTTCAATCGCTCAATAGCCCTATGGGTTCATAAAAATTCGTTTAACTTCAATCACTTCTGTAACACTTAAAATTCCAACAAGCTGTTCATTAAAAAAACAAAAAACAGCGCCTTTAAGTCCTTTTTCGCTAATACGATTGGCAAGTAAATAGGAAACCAATCCATTTTTAAGTTTATCACGCTCTGTGCCTTCAAGTTCAAGAATCGTCCGATTTTTTAAAGCATCCCAAGGATTTAAATAATAGGGGGCTGATTGGATCTGCATTTTATCAGGTAGTGTTTTAAGTTTTTCTAGTGTCGTTGCCTTTTCTAGCGAATACTCGCCGATAGCCAAACGTTCTAATTTAGAAAGCGCTGCGCCTACGCCAAGCTTTTTGCCCAAAGCATAGACCCAAGATCGAACGAAGGATCCTTTCGAACATTGAAATTCTAAACTCACGTAGGGATATTGAATTGAAGTCGGCTTTAAATCCCAAAATTTCATTTCTTTAGCCGGTCCTTCGAATTCTTCACCCGTAGTTACCGAAGAATCGCTTTCCGGGCTTGGCAAAGGCGCTAGATTTGCAGAGGATTTGCGAGCCACTTCATAGAGTTTTTTTCCATCCACTTTTTTTGCCGAATACATGGGAATGGGCAAGTTTTGGTCGCCCATCAACGACAGAATGGCAGCTTCAATGGCTGGCTCTGAAATCACCTTTTCTGAGGTTTTCAAAATTTTTCCAGTAACATCCCAGGTGTCTGTTTCAACACCTAATTTCAAAGTCAGCCGATAGGTTTTATCCGAGCCCATCAGATAGTCGGATAACTTAACAGACTCACCGACCAAACAAACTAGCAATCCTTCAGCCATGGGATCTAACGTACCTATATGCCCAACTTGTTTATCTTTGATGATTTTTCTTAAGGAAAAAACAACATCATGGGATGTCATGCCTTCTTTTTTATCTATTAAAATTAAACCATTTAAGATCATGCAGGCCTATTAACCGTAAGGTATTTGAAACGAATTAATCGTTTTCTGAATCGCTTTTTAAAACGGCTTTAGAATTCGGTTTTTTAGAAATTTCACTTAGGATTTGATCTACTTTTCGGACTTTATCAGCAGATCCATCATGAAAAAATTTAACTTTCGGTGTGTACCTTAGTTTCAATTCTTTTGCGATATGGGCCTGAACAGAATGGGCCACACCATTAAGTTTTTCAGTAATCTCTTCTAACTCAGAATCATCCAGCGGCGCTTGATCGCCGCTGCCTCTGGGCAAAACTGTGAAATAAATTTTTGCGGTTTTTAAATCAGCAGACACCATGGTTCGACTTAACGTTATAAAAACATCCAACGGCTGTTTAAAACCGTTGATCAGGTACATTCCTACAACGCATTGAATTTCTTTTTCAACTCTTTGGACACGTCTGGTGTCCCCTGTGTTTTTCATCGCTTGGTCATTTGGCTATGGACTCGTTTCTAGCGTCAGCTCTTTGCGAATTTCTTCTTTAATAAAGGCTTCGATCTGATCGCCGACTTTAACATCGTTGTAGTTTTCGATACCGATACCACATTCAAAACCTTGAGCGACTTCTTTTGCGTCATCTTTGAAACGTTTCAATGAAGCGATCTTACCTTCAAAGATAATTTTACCTTCACGAAGCAAGCGAACTGAATTTGATCTTTGAATTTTTCCATCAATAACAGAGGTACCGGCAATGGTACCAATCTTAGGAACGCTAAATATATTGCGAACTTCAGCACGACCCATGACTTTTTCAACCACATCAGGAGTTAACAATCCAGTCATCGCTTTTTTGATATCATCAATTAATTCGTAGACAATCGTGTACGTTCGAATTTCAATGCCCAGCTGTTTAGCTTTGGCTTGTGCCCCCGTATCAGGACGCACGTTGAATCCAATAATTATACCCTTTGATGTCTGGGCTAGTAACACATCGGATTCCGTAACGCCGCCAACAGCTGCATGCAGAACGCGCGTTTTAACTTCTTTAGATACTAGCTTGGCAAGCATTCCCTGAACAGCTTCCATGGATCCAGAAACGTCAGCTTTCAGAATAATCGACAATTCTTTAACATCACCGCGATTAACTTTAGAAAAAATATCATCCAAAGTTACTTTCTTAGTTACCACTTGCGATGCCAATACGATTTCTCGTCGAATAGCAGATACTTTTTCAACTTGATCTTCTGATTGCAGAACATCGAATCGATCCCCAGCCATAGCTGTATCATCCAAACCTAAAACTTCCACAGGCAATCCAGGACCAGCGGATTTAATTCGCTCGCCTTTATCGTTTGTTAAGCCTTTTACGCGGCCTTTTACAACCCCGGCAACTAAATGATCACCGATTTTAATAGTTCCATCTTTAATAAGCAAAGTAGCTACATTGCCTTTGCCTTTTTCGACTTTGGATTCAATAACGATTCCTGTAGCGGATCGTTTTGGATTGGCTTTTAGTTCGCCCATTTCCGCAACTAATGTGATTTGTTCCAAAAGTTCTTTGATACCTTCTTTTTTAAGTGCTGAAACCGGCACAAAAATAGTCGTACCGCCCCACTCTTCAGGGACTAATTCAAATTCAGTCAGTTGCTGCTTAATACGTTCAGGATTGGCACCAGGCTTGTCCATTTTATTAACAGCAACGATGATTGGAACGCCCGCTGCTTTTGCATGATTAATGGCTTCAGCCGTTTGAGGCATTAAACCATCATCAGCTGCCACAACGATTACCGCGATATCCGTCGCATTGGCACCGCGCGCACGCATGGCTGTAAAGGCTTCGTGGCCCGGAGTATCTAGAAACGTTACTGTTTTTCCTGGCTCAAGAGTCACATTGTAAGCACCGATGTGCTGAGTGATTCCACCGGCTTCGCCCGACGCTACGTTTGTTTTTCGAATGGCATCCAGCAAAGATGTTTTACCATGATCGACGTGACCCATAATAGTTACAACTGGAGGACGAGTGATTTTTTCTGCGTCCAATTCACCAAATGCATATTCGTTAATAGCGTCCAAAGCGGTTCGACGCACGTTTTGCGCTTCCCAACCAAATTCGGTAACAATCAAAGCTAACGTATCAAAATCCAAATCGGTAGTCATTTTAGCTTGAACACCACTGTTCATAAGCGCTTTGATCAACTGAGGAACTTTAATTCCCATCGCTTCAGAGGCATCAGATAATTTCATAGAACCATAAACTTCAAGGACTCGCTTGGAAGCTTTTGGTGTTGTTAATTGTGTTTTCATAGCTGTCCTATCGAGGGTGCCTTTCTTCTTTTTAGGCTGGAAAACCATTTCTCGTTTTCTGAACTCGACAGCATTAAAATTA
>JAYVPD010000166.1:0-5131 GCA_043757515.1 Pseudobdellovibrionaceae bacterium | reverse complement strand
TGCGACGAACCTGGAATACCACAAAAAAGCCAGAGCGATTGGATCTGCATCTGGCTATAATTTGTCTTTTTCACAACCGAAATTTGAAGCGATTTAAGGTACCCCCAGCCGCAGGCTGAGGGGCCAGTTCTTAAAATCCCAATTGTTTTCCTAGCGCCAAGAAATCTTGAATGTAGCCACTTTGATCCTGAGCTTTTGATTTATACAAATTCCGGGCAACTGACGCGTCATAGGCCACACAGTTATTTTTAGAATTCAGGATTTTGAGTTCTGGTATTTCTGTAGCCGTTCCAATTTTCAACAAACCGTTAAATTCTTGATTGTAGTCGTTTTCAAAAGAGGCGGCTTTTTCAAATGGCACACTAAAAATCAATTCATAGTCACCAAACTCCCCAGCTAGAAAAGCCCAAGGCGACAACGAAAATTCCTTTTGCGCTTCACGGGCTAGCGGATGCAATAGCGAATCCAGAGATGATTCACAAGAAATGCCGATGTTGTTAACTCGAACTAGTAGATCGAGCGAATTTAAAAAGCCGTCGCTAGAATCAATCATACAGGATGCGTAGTTTCTAATTAAATGGGATTCCTGAAGTCGGGCTTTTGCGAGGTAATCAGCTTCACCAAAGGAATCATTCCGGCCCAGCAAACGCCGCGCGACCAAAGAATTGCCACGTCCCGCTTTGCAAGTGGTATAAAGACAATCGCCTTTGGCCATTCCAAATCTTGAAATCGGTTTTTTCTGAGAGTGACCGAGGACAGTAAGATGCAAACTAAAAAGCTCACCCGACGCTGTGTCGCCGCCAAAGAGAAATAGATTATTTTTTATTGAAGCTTCGTTTATTCCGGCCAGCAAAGATTCGACATGATCGTTGGTTTGATTTTTACCAATTATTAGGCATTGAATAAAACCTTTTGGGTCGACCCCAACCGCGGCCAGATCACTTAATGCGCTTTCCAATGCGTGTTTTCCCATATTTTTAAAATTAGTTATCAAACCCCAACTTTGTTCATCTCCTACGATGTCCAAACTGATAGCTAAATAATTATCTTGCGAGAGCTGCACTATTTCCGCATCGCTTTGATACAATGAATTTGTTTGCATCGGACTTCTGGAAAACGATTTTAAAAACTGATTTAGCTCTGTGAACTCACCTAAAAAATCTAATTGCATATTGCCTCGTCTAGCTAACCTAAAATTCTTAATTTTTTGGCTGCGCACGTAATTTTTATTTCGCAGCCAAAGTAAATTTCGCCGTCTAGTTCAATCGGGATATCCTGTTCAGCTTTTAATTCGATTCCTACGCCCCGAAACTCGGCATGAGCTGGCTGCAAATATTCATTTTTCAGGGTCAAATTATAGAATACTTTCAAAGCATTTCTTTTCCCATGATAGTCAAAAAAATGAAAATCAATCAGTCCACTATCTGATTTATTATCGCGTTCAAAAAAATAGTCGCCCGTGTAGTACTTTGATTTTAAAAATTGAATGTTTAAAAAAGTTTTGGGCAAAGCTCGATTAATCGAAATTGGAACCGAAGTATAGCGAAACAAGCTTTTTACAAAGATAAAGTTATTGGCTGCCTCTGTGGAAATTCTTTTCAACCAAGACGAAATTCCTGTTTGATCATTAAAAAGCAAATTACCCAAGGCGAGGAAGCCGACGGATCCATTGACTGCAAAAAATTTTGTTTGAATGTCACCGGCCATATTTTTTATAGTAACCCGGCCTAAATCATTTTTTGTTTCTTTATTTAAATTGGCCAGATAAGGTATGCCATTTTCTTTATCAACACCTGCTTGCGACCTTAAAAAACTACAGGAGCTGCCAAGTCCAAAACATCCAATTCTAATCCGCTCAAAATCGGCATCGGAACTAAAAACAGAATTTATAATATGGTGAAGGGTACCGTCGCCCCCTCCGATAAAAAGCAAATCATTTTTTTTCAGGTGGGCAGACAAAGTGTCCGTAATTTCTGAAGGCTCTAAAAAAACGGGTTCAAAATCTGAAAATCGGGAAGAAATTTTTTTCCATTTTGAAATTGAATTGTGCCCAAAGGATCCGTTATTAATAAATAATTTATTTTTCATTTGCAAAAATTTGGGTTTTCACGCGGATCTGTTCAAAAACAATGTTTGGTTCACGGTCAGCGTCTACCGTAATGACGTTTTCAAGCGTACCTAAGTATTTCTCCAAATTGTCTCTGTACGCATCGAGTTTATCCCAAAACTGAGACTCATAGGTCGACAGAGTTTCTTTTCGCTTTATCAAAGTCTCTTTTGAACATTTTAGGTAAATAATTTTTTCGCAGTATTTAAAGTGTGTCTCGATAGCTAGCCAAAGCGAAAGTGGGCTTCCCAATACCTGTTCGCTAGCTGCATATTTTGGTATCCCAGCATTAAAAATCGCCAAATCACAATCAGCAAAATTGACTTGTCTTTCTGCCTGCAAAAGAACAGATTGCAAAAATAATGTGCGAGCACCCGGAACCATTTTAGTTAGAAAAACATCCAAAATCTGTTTGATATTAAGTTCGGGAAAATCAGAAAACATTTCCAAACTATCCCATATTGAATAGCTGATTATTTTTTTATTTTTTTTAGCCCCGAAATCAATTATTTGTTGTATTTGGGTGTCTTTGCCTGATCCATCTAGCCCCGTAACCACCCATTTCATTAAGCAAATCTCGCATAAGTCGATTTCAAAATATCAACTGCATCCTGAATATCTATTTCAGTGTGTGTGGCCATTAATGAAACCCGAAAGCGCTCGCCCCCTTTGGGAACTCCTGGAGGTTCAATGGGATTGACGAACAAACCATTTTCATGAAGCTTTTGTGACAATATTCTAAAACTATCAGGGGACGGGGGAAACACAGGAATAATTGCGCTTCCGGATCGCGTGTATTTAATTCCCGCTTTATCAAGGCAGGTATAAAAGAATTTAATATTGGAATGAAGCTTATCAACGCGGTCTGTGGAGCGTTCCATAATATCCAAACAAGCTAAAATGACGGCCATAGACATCGGAGATAAAGAAGCCGTAAAGAAATACGGCCGTGAAAAAAATCGCAAAAAATTAACGGTGTTTTTGTCAGCGGCAAAAAAGCCACCTGTAATAGAAAAAGCTTTTGAAAAGGTCCCCATCGAATATTGTAAACGTGACGAAATTCCAACTTCTTCGGCCATGCCGCGACCGCCGCCCATTACGCCAGTGCCATGGGCATCATCAATTACATATTTGGCATCGTATTTTTCACAAACATCTGATATTTCTTTGACGGGTGCTAATTCTCCGTTCATGGAATACACGCCTTGGGTAGTTACCCAAAGATCACGTTTGGAATCTTTGTCTCGGTATTTTTTTAATAGTTTTTCTAAATCGTCGGGATCATTGTGATTAAATCGAAACGCCGTTTTTCTGCCTAGTTTAATTCCGTCAACGACTGAGGCATGCGAAATTTCGTCGTAAAATAACAAGGCCGTATCTGAAACAAGAGTAGTAACCCAGGTTAAACTCGTCATGTAACCTGATGGAAGAATAATGCAATCTTCTTTGCCTTTGAAATGGGCAAGGCGTTCTTCGACGGTTCGGTGGAGCTGCGAAGTTCCATTCAGTAACATCGGTCCACCCATACCCAAACCGTGTTTGTCGATAGCTTGGTGGACACGTTCTTTTACTTCGGGATCGTTTGCAAATCCAAGATAATTGTTTGATCCCATCATAATCATATCGATGGTTTTCCCAGTTATAGGATCTTTGACCAGAACACGGCGATCTACCGGTGATAAAATTTCACGATGGTATAAAAGTTTGCCTTCATTGTACAAAGGCCGAAAAAAGCGTTCAAAATAGGAAGTGTCAGTATCTATATGGCCTGTGAATTGGCTCGCTAGGGTTAGCAGATTTACGGCATCTGATGTCGAGTCGTTCCATGTCTCTGTTTTTTCCATTCTCTAAGGGTAAAATTTTTATTTTCGATTGCCTAGGCTTTTTGCTTAAATTAGCGCGTTAAGCTAAGAGGATAGTTCAATTCAGCCACTTGTTTTGCCTATACCATGATAAAGTCATTTTTATCGTTTCATCCAAAGTATAGGTATAGAGGAAACCAGTGTCTCTAGTAAACTCAGATTCATCTATTAACCAGTAAGAGGCCATAAACTCGGGAAGTTTATTTATGCTCATATTCACTTTTTTCCCAGTAATTCGCTCACGCAAATCAAAGAATCCAAAATAAAGTAAGGTAAAAAAGTAATTTAAATAAAGAACTTTGATGGGGCGTTTTAAATGGGTTTCAAGTGAGGTCCTCATTGTGTCCCAGGTTCCAGGAGAAGGTTGGGCGATGTGGTAGATTTTTGATGATAGTTCAGAAAAGAGCACCAGTTCGATAGCAGAAACAACATCAAATACGTTTATAAACTGAAAGTATTTTATTTTTTGCCCCAATATTGGGAATTTGCCTCGGTCGGCCATTTTAAAAATCTCAAAAAATGAAATATCCTCCGGGCCCAAAATGGAAGCCGGCCTAAAAATGATTGCCGGCAACCCTGAGGATAAAACTTCTTTTTCTGCTAAAAGCTTTGTTTCGCCATAGTGTGATATTGGTTTGGGCGGGTCGGACGGTTTCATTTTATAATTTAATGAATGGCTAGGGCCAACAGCCCCTTGGGACGATAGAAAAATAAATTTTTTAACGGTTTTTGGTAAATATTTGATTAGTTCCTTCGTTGTGTTCAAGTTTCCGTCTTCATAAGATTTATAGAATGCCCCCAGCATAGTGCCTGCGCAATGTACAACGTGAGTTACCCGGTCTATCGAGTCCCTGTGGTCAAATAATTCATTGAATTCACCTACAATTATTTTAAGTCGGGCTTTATCAATATCCGCTATTTTTTTTTTAAATACCTCTAGTCGTGAGGGCCTTATAAAGGCATAGACTTGATATTTGAGAAGCAATGAGCGACACAAGTGAGTCCCAACGAAACCATCTGCGCCGGTCACTAAAATAGTTATTTCACTTGGGTCCATATTGAATTATATTTTCATATATTATGCAGGCCATCAACGACAAACATGAGTGTGTTCTTTTAGATTTAGACGGAACGCTTGTGGATTCTGCTAAAAATCGATTTT
>JAYVPD010000165.1:0-19598 GCA_043757515.1 Pseudobdellovibrionaceae bacterium | reverse complement strand
TCCAGCTGAGCTAAGGCACCATCTTAAAAAACTTTTACTGTCAAATTCACTGTCACAAAAAAAACAATCCAAATAACCTAATCATTCTAGCTATCCTATGATGGAGCATCTGCTTAGAAGGCAATTGCTCTATCCAACTGAGCTACGCGACCGTTTTGTGTTGGAATCTAAACAGATGATATGCCTCAGCTATTTAATTTTGTCTATTGGGGAATGACAATGGCCCCAATTTTTTCATATTTCATTGCCTGAAACAGAATAGGGGCACCTAAGCCCCGAGATTCAATGAAACCTGCTATAAAATGCAGCGCTTAGGGCCGATAATAGCGTAAAAACTGGTGTTCAATTTGCTCAAGTGTCCGCACTTGAGCACGGCTGTTTTGGTTCACTGGATTCTTGTTCAACCAGCGTGAAAGAATGGCAATTGCTGCCGTTTTTTCTGCGTTTGGTAACGCTAAAAATGTTGAACCGTGGTTTCCGCCTGGGACTATAAAGCGGTATCTCTGAACCGCATCCTGGCGCAAAGCTTGGGCGCCTGCGCTCCATGGATCTAGTTCCCCATAGATGTACATCATACGATCACTTTTAGTCTGAACCCACGCATTGACATCAATCATGGCCGTATTTGAATACGCAAAGGGCACTCCTTTGGGAGTGTATTGATCGACCGAAAATGGAAATTTTAACAATCCAGCCAGGTAACTTCTGTCCGTATCCGGGCCTCCCAATTGGGTGGCCACTTGGTAAAAATAAGGCATGAATTGCTCGAAGCCCTTGTCAGCGTAGGAAGTAAGCGAATTCACTTTTTTCAAATACGCAAATTGCTGGGCCGGTGTACCCCCAACTGGAATTTTTTGGCAACCGATATCTTGATCATTTGGATCTTGATACTGCCAAAACGTAAAAGGCATTTCAGATACTGCGTGTTCAAAAGCCATTTCGCGACTTCCTAGCTGGCTATACGAACCGCCAATAGTAGGCGTGATCGCCGCTGCATTTTTTAATAGCGAAATTTGAATGGCTTTTAAAGCGGCACGGCAGGCGCGGTATTTTTCACCACCCACGTTTTCTACAAACGTCATGTAGCGGGGATCGGCTTTTGCAAACGACATCGGCGCTACATCAGCCAAGGTTCCATCTAAATCGGCAGGATAAAATCGGCGATGATACACAGATGTCATGCCGCCTTTGCTGGCCCCGGTATTCACCCAGCGGGCCTTGTAGATTTTTTTTAATGCCACCGTGATTCTGTGAAAATCGGCTGCTGACTGCAAAATATTTAAATGTGACCATTCGACGGGAGTCGGCTTAGACGATCCAAAATAGCGATGTTCCACCTGCAATTGATTGGTTTCAAATAAAGCTGTGATTTCAGTTTGTTCAATACCGAAAATAAAATATCCACTTGTTTGTAAAACCATCGGCTGAGTTTCATCGCGATGAATTAGAATTATTCTTTGGGTGAAAGTCCCGCCGCCTGGATTAAAATGATTGATTGGCTGAACATAGTGCAAATCATATACGTGGGCATTAGGGGCAGACGTCGTATTTTTTCCTTCACCGACAGTTAGGCCGCGAATACATTTTAGCTTTAAAACCAACGTCGATGCTTGGTCAATACACGATTGTTCGGAATCGATTTCGGCGCGCACATTTTGACTAAATGATAAAAACGAAATGCATACAAGCGCAGACAACAACAAACTGAAATTCATAGAAACCCCTCTTTGAATACAAGGCTTCGTGTTTATTTGGATTCTGAAACAGAGTCAAAGAATCACTATAGGTAATTCTGCTTTTTTGAGAAGTTTTCTTTGCAACGAAGAGCCCAGTGCGGTTCCCGTTAGAATGATTTTCCATAGAATCAAAATCCATACTAAAATCAGTGGGATAGCGGCCAAGGAGCCGTAAAAATTATTCATATAGAAAACTTGCTTGGCAATATAGGTAAACGACTTTTGTAAAATGGTAATTCCAATACAGGAGAAAGTCGCTGACGACAAGGCCACTCGTTTTAAAACTTTGTCCGCTGGAAACAATTTATATACCAAGTACAGAAAGGCAAACAGGGCCAGTCCATCCATTTCCGAGGTGAATTCCTTGGCAAATGGCCGAACCATATCAAGCGATCGAATGGCCACATAAAAAGCGAGAAGCGCCGGGAAAATCAAAATCGAAATCCACACCACCAATATGCGTCTGTGGATCGGTCGGGATTTTTCATTGGACCAAATTTTTTGAATTCCACGTTCCATATCACTAAATAATCTCCAGGACGTGTAATACAAGGCGATCACAGCGGTTGTTCCGATTGTTTTGGCTTGCATTTTTTCTAGCACGGCACGGATCCATTCTGAAACCTGAGGACCCATGGCTTCTTTTACATAGGATAGAAAAAAGCCTTCTATTTTGGGAATTAAAAAATCAATACCACCAACCATTTTGAACGTAATAATTGAGAGCGCCAGAAAAGGCATTATACTTAGGACCGTCGTATAAGCGAGTGAACTTGATATCAATCGAATATCACCTTCACGAATTTTTTTAAAAATGTCTTTTAAGATGTCTTTCACTCTATTAACCACAGTCCTAGTTAGTTTAATGTGTACCGTTGCTCGACTGCGAAATCGCCGTTCAATTCTTTGATTTTAGCCAGATCGCAATAGGGATCGTGTTCGAAAAATAAATAGGCCTTGTCCTTAACAGCTTGGCCAAGGTATTTGGTTTTCTCTTCAATCAAAAGCAATGGATTTAAATCGTAACCCATCACCCACGGCAGACGAACGTGACTGCTGGTGGGAACAACATCACCGCAATAAATTACCGTATTTTTTTCATCCGCGATTTTCACCATCTGATGGGCTTGCGTGTGACCATTTGAAATCCAGGTCGATATACCCGGAGAAATTTCGCTGGGGCCGTCAAGCAAAGTCAATACACCCGCATCAAGAAGGGGCTGAAAGTTGGCCGGGTAATAGGAAGCTTTTTCACGCAAATTCGGTTTCTGTGCAATCGCTAAATTCTGTTCCTGTACAAAATATTTAGCATTAGGAAATGTGGGCACGAGTTTGCCATTTTTAGCCATCGTGCCGCCCCCTGCGTGGTCAAAATGAAGGTGAGTCAATATCACGATATCAATATTTTCTGGCGACAAGCCTTGTTTTTTTAATGAGTTCAAAAGGCTAGCACTATCCGAATCAATTTTATATATTTCAGCAAATTTGGGTCCTAATTTTTCACCGTATTTTTCTACGAAATCAGAACCGTTGCCACAATCGATCAGAATATTCTTTTTTCCTTTAAGCAGTAAACCGCGCGCTTCCATTTTAATTCGATTTTTATCATCAGCGGGATTAGATCGTTCCCATAATATTTTAGGAACTGTACCAAACATGGCACCGCCATCTAAACCAAATTCGCCCGTCGGCACCGGGTGCAATTCATAGTCCCCAATTGTTAGCTTTATTTTAGGAATTTCCATAGAACGCTCCTTTTAAGCATCAAAATTTACAAACTGGTCGTCCGCAAAGGCGTCTGGGTTTATAGTCACAACCCAGTCTTTGTAGGCTTTGTAAACTTCATCGATGGGACAAGGCTGTAGTACCGGTCCCACGTGAATTGTCAATTTACCTGGACGAGCAAACGGTGTGCCTTTAGGCATTAATTTTGTGTTACCGTCTAAAAATAAAAGCAATATAGGTGTCTTTGTTTTTTCTGCAAAAACAGAAACTCCGCGCTTGAATTCATGAATTTTGCCATCAGGTGTTCGTGTACCTTCTGGAAACAGAATCAGCCAAATTCGATCTAGCCGGGTCAACAACTGAGTAATTAAATTAATCGCCTCGCCTTTGCGATCTTTACGGTCAATCGGAATGGCGCCTAAGCAATGCTGTGAAAAAAAAGTAAAAAAGGGGTTTGAAAAAAAATAATCTTTTGCGGCGGCAATGTACAAATCGAGCCAATATTTTGAGGGAATCGACGCCGCAATAGACGTAGCGTCCAAATGACTTCCATGGTTGGAAATAATTAACAAACGCGGATATTTTTCATAAATAGAATGATAGTCGCCGACCACTTTGAGTCGAATATACACCGTAAAAACGACTTTTAAATACACCGACCATAGAAAGCGAAAAAAAACACTGGTCCAATCATAGGCACGGGTAAACAACGGCAAGTGCTTTAGATAAGTCGGAAGCTGAGTCCATTGTTCGTTGTCATATTTCCAGTCGCGCACACTGTCCCCTAGGCTATTGAATCCAAACCATCACATAATAGTAAATCGGCGCTACAAAAATAAGTCTGTCAATTCGCTGTAAAAAATCACCGCGACCAATAATAAATGCCCCGACAATTTTTACTCCGGCATCACGACGAACAACCGCCATCACAAGATCGCCTAAAAGACCACCTAACGATGCCACTAGGCCCGAAGTGTACCAGTATTTGTCAGATTGATCAGGCAGAAGCCAACGCATAAATCCGGCCAAGGCCAATGTTAATACGACAGACACCAATGTGGACCCCAGGGTTCGTTTAGGGTCAATTCGCCTAAACAAACGAAACGATTTAAAATAACGGGCAATGGCCAAATTCGTATTGTCACAAAACTCGGTTAGCACCACAAGGTACATGATTTGGTACAAGCCCTTAGGTAAATTTAGGATCAATCCCAAATGCAAGAATGACCAGCCTAAAAAAATAAAAGCTAAAAGCGTGATCGAAATATATTGAATCATGCGCTTGTAGTTGTCGCGCACCAGGGGCACAAGGCAACTGATTCCCAAAACGATTATAGGCATTTGATTGTACACGGTCACTAAATTATAATAAGCACAGGCGCCCAGGCCATAAATCCCAATGTAGCAAATTAGCACGAAATAATTGCGATGGTACATTCCCATTATCTGAAAAAATGCTTTGGCCCCGTAGACTGACATGAGTGTTAGCACTATCAAAGGAAACGGCGAAGGAAACGAAAAAACCACAAACATCAACGGCGCCGCAATCAACCACGATTTAATGCTGGCCCAGGCCCCTTTGAAATACCAGTTTTTAGCTCGTAAAAAATAGACGACTAAGCCTGACGCAAAAATAATCAATAAAACAGTCAATGCCGTTTGGCGATAAATGAGATCCGTAAAAAGTAAGCATTGATTTAAGATAGCCATCGTCAACTTTCAGTGATTTTTAAATCTTTTATTTTTTTATACAAATTTGATCGCGACACCTTTAAGAATTGGGCTGTCTCGTCGATGTCAGTGTGAAATTTTTTAAGTGCTGTTTCAATCATTTTTTTCTCAAATATTTTTAGGACCGTTTCAAGACCCAATTCTAAATTGAACTGTTCAGTGGCCGAATCGATCAAATTTGTTTGATTTTTTGATTGAGTTTTTAACAATGTCTGCACATCACTGGCGCGAATCATTGGCAGCGGTGAAATTAAGCACAATTGTTCAATGATACGCTTTAGCTCACGGACATTTCCCGGCCAGTCGTAGGATTTTAACTGTTCGATGGCTTCGGCATCAACCGTTTTGTTTTTTGAAGGCCTTTCATTTTCAATAAAATGATTCACTAAGTCTGGAATATCGTCTTTGCGCTGGCGCAGCGAAGGAATCACTATTTTTTGCGAGCTAAGGCGGTAATAGAGGTCTTCACGAAATTCGCCATTTTTAATCATTTCAGTGAGCGATCGATTCGAAGCTACAATTGTACGCACTTGGACTCGAATGGCTTCTTTGGCGCCGACTCGACGAATTTCACCGGATTCGAGAAACCGTAAAAGTTTAACTTGAAACGACAGCGGCATGGCTTCCATTTCATCTAAAAAAAGATCGCCTCCATGGGCGGCTTCAACTAGCCCCATTTTGTGGGTGTCGGCACCGGTGAAGGCTCCTTTGGTGTGGCCAAACATTTCGCTTTCAAAAAGGTTTTCTGGAATGCTGGATGAGTTCACGGCAACAAAGGGACGTTCACTTTCTTGGCTGTGGATCAGTGTTGCAACTACATCTTTGCCCGAACCAGTCTCGCCTTCGATCAAAATAGATTTGCGCTCTCCTTTGATCATAGCAATTTGTTTCAATATTTTTTGGCTGCCTTCAGAGCGGCCTACCCAGCGAAGGGAATGCTTTCCCCTGGTGTGATAGTCAAAATTGCGAATATTCCAATGAGCTAAAATTTTTTCTAAAGTGGACTGAAGTTCTTCTTTAGAAAGGGGCTTGGCTAAAAATTTTTGAGCGCCTGAAATCAAACAAGATTCCATAGTCTTTCGATCTAAAACGCCTGACATGGCAACGATTTCTGTTTGTGGGTCGCGGGCCGCTAGTTTTTTAATTACGGAAATCCCAATGGGCTCGTCGCTATCTTTTCTGAGGTGCATGTCTACAAAGGCAGCATGAAAAATAACGTCATTGGGTATCTTTGTATAATCTTGAAATCCATACATGCGCCAAGGCTTGGCGACTAAAATTTTGAATACCTGATGAATCAAAGGATCGTCGTCAACAACGAGTAAATTAAATTCTGAATAGTCCATAAGCTTTAGTGTGCCTGTGGAACTCCATAATCCAAATCGTTAATGCAAAGAGTTAGAGCGTCTTTAAGTGCAATTTTCGAGCGAATACGTCAGCAAAAGTCCTTTTGAATTTTCAAAATGTACACTAGAGTTTCAAGGACTAGTTTTTATTTAGGAGCATCTCATGGAAAAGCTAAAAGTTCTTTTAGTTGAAGGCATTCACCCCGTTGCGAAATCACGTTTGGAAGAAGACGGCTGTCACGTCGATTTAATTTCCCATGCGCCCAATGAAGACGAATTGATCGAAAAATTAAAGAACTACAATGTTCTAGGAATCCGTTCAAAGACTGAAGTTACCAAAAAAATCTTAGACAACTCCAAACACATTTTAAATATTGGCGCGTTCTGCATCGGAACCAATCAGATTCAGCTGTCCCATGCTAAATCCTTAGGGATTCCAGTTTTTAATGCCCCTCATGCTAACACACGAAGTGTCGCTGAACTTGTGATTGCAGAAATGATAGCGTTATCTAGACAACTGGGTGATCGCAACATGAAAGCACATTTAGGGGACTGGGTTAAATCCGCTGACGGCAGTCGCGAAGTTCGCGGCAAGACGTTGGGTATCGTTGGTTATGGACATATCGGTAGTCAACTCTCGATTTTGGCCGAAGCGATGGGAATGTCGGTTTTATTTTTTGATGTAATCAAAAAATTACCACTAGGAAACGCGCGTCCCGCACGAAATATGGAATCTCTATTGGCTGAATCCGATTTTGTTTCGTTACATGTTCCTGAAACGCCTCAGACAAAAAACATGATCACGGCAAAAGAACTAAGCGCTATGAAAAAAGGCAGCTATTTAATCAATGCAAGTCGGGGAACGGTCGTAGTTATTGAAGACCTAGCTGCGGTATTGAAGTCAAAACAGCTTGCGGGTTGCGCGATCGACGTGTTTCCAATTGAACCAGCTTCAAATAAAGAAAAATTCGTATCGCCATTGCAAGGGTTAGCGAATGTCATTCTAACCCCACATATTGGGGGATCGACAGAAGAAGCGCAATATTCAATCGGCCTTGAGGTTGCTGAAAGTTTTAGAAAATTTTTAAAATTGGGCACAACGGCTGGAGCTGTAAATTTCCCCCAAGTAGAATTGCAATTCGCCCAAGGCATTACCCGAATTCAAAATGTTCACAAAAATGAGCCCGGCGTTCTGGGTGAGATTAACGGAATTATTTCTAAATACGGCGCCAATATCCAAGGTCAGTTTTTATCAACGGATGAGAATATTGGGTATCTGGTCGTGGATATTGAAAACATGAAATCGGAATCTCTGGTCCAAGAAATTCAAAAGTCTTCGCGAAGCTTACGCACTCGGGTGATTTTCTAGATTGCCAGTGGATCCACAGAAAAAAGCACCCCATTAAAAATAGCTGTTTGGGCGGTGACGATCTTGAGCCGCGGATTGATCGTGGCATCTATTAAAATAATATTTCCTCACAATTTCAATTACTTATGGCCCTCTATAGGTGTCTAAATCTCTACATTACCTAAACTAGGCCGTTTTTGATAGTCTACTTGTTTCCTAGGAGTCTATTATGTTTGTTAAATTGTCTTTTATTTCCATTTTTTCGTTGGTTGCCTCTACAGCGTTTTCAAATGGTATAAATTGCCTCAGTATTTATGAAAATAAGAATAGCGCCTTCCCGCACGAATCTACATCGGCGGTCGGTTCTTTAGGGGTCGCTTGGATGCGAGATTCCGATTCACCTAGGACTAAGGCGTGGGATGAAACTGAAAATAGCAGAGCTTTGGATATTCTTACTAAAAACGCAGATGGTAGCCCAAGTGGTCTGTTCCAGAAAATATCAGATCGGACCAAAGAGCGTGCTGCTAAAAATTTGCCAGCAGTGGTTGAAACGTCCTATGGTGCCATTTTTATAAAAGCCGGCGCCTTGGTTTTGAAAAAAAAAGACGGAAAAGAGCCCGTCGTGATTCAACCAGTGGTCGAACATAATGCTTCCGAAAAATCCGTAGTACCCGAATTCAAGGTTAGTCCAAATGGCGATCTCATCGCCTATAGTTTAGTCCGCAATGGGAGTGACGTAAATGAGTGGTACGTTTATGACCTGTTGACCGGCTCCGTGAAGGCGGGACCATATGAAGTTCGTCTGGGCGATTTTAATTGGAGTTCGACATCGGGCTCGGTATTTTTTACGCGCTGGCCATCAGTCGCCGAATCCAATGCAGGAGCAAACTACGCTCATAATTATATTGTCGATTTGAAAACAAAAAAAGAAAATATTTTATTCGTTCCGCCGGCAAAGGATTCTCGCGAATTTTTCGGAATGGATAGTTTTATCGGCCACGACGGGATTGAATACTTTGTTGCTAATCGTGTCCAGGGGCCCGCCGAAATACCCTTGTCTATTCATATCGGTAGTCGCGGGATGGCCGATAAGACAAAAGGTGAGTTTCAAGTTGGATTTTATAAATGGAAGACATTGATGCCATCGGTTAGTACAAACTTAGGAAAAATGTTAGGAATTCGAAACTCACAAATTTATATTCGTAGTGCTAAAAATGCGAATCATTTTGAAATTCTCGCGTTGGACCCAGTTACGAACGTAAGCCGAATTGTTGTAAAAGAAGATCCCGCAGCGGTCCTTCTCGTATCTCAAATTATCGGGAATGTAATTTACTCGCAATATTTGCGCACGGGCAGTTATACAAGTTTTATTACCATGCACAGTCTTGAGGGAAACCTCATAAAAGAATTTTCTTTAAAAGAGTTAGGGCTGACTGAAACCGGGACGCTTTCAGGATTTGTTGGTGCTGGGGTAAGTGAAAATGTATATTTAAATTATCAAGACATTGTCATTCCAACGGAAACGCTAGTTATTGATGTCAAAAAGGCGGAAATAAAAAAGCTTCCTAGTGACCCTGTTAATTTTGATACCGGAAAAATAGCCAATAGTTTTGTAAACGTTAAAAGCAAAGATGGAACCTTGGTTCCATTGAAAATTTATTCTCGTACTGACCAGAAAAAACCGAAATTTGTTTATTTATATTACTATGGCTTTATCGGTACGGCCCAATTGCCACAGTGGAATAAAAAATTTCAGGCCATGATAGATTTAGGCGGTGCGGTTGCCATTGTTAGCCCCAGGGGCGGCGGCGACAACGGCCGAGATTGGCAATTGGCCCCGAAGATCGATAGATTTTTAACTATGGAAGATGTAGTCGCGGGATCCGATCATTTGCGAGAGTTATACCCCGACACTAAAATTATTGCGTCCGGACGTTCCTTTGGTGGAATGTTGACTGCGATGTTAATGATTTTTTTCCCAGAGAAATTTGATGGCTATAGTATTGTAGTGCCCGTCACGGACGTAAATGAATTTTTAAACCGTCAACTGTTTGGTAAAATGGCCGGAGACGATTTCGGTATACTTCGTGATGCTAACGGCAGCGTTGTAGACTTGACCGCGTATCGCCGATTATTAAATCGATGGAACCCGTTGTATAATCTATACCGACTTAAATCAGATCAAGTGAAGCCAGTTTTAGTTTCCAATGGCGGTTGGGATGATCGCGTAGGACCGGAGGAAGGACGATTTCTTGTGGAAGCTATGCTGAAGCAATTCCCTGAACATAGAGATTTGATCTATCGTTATCAGGATTTATTTACCGGCCATCTCGGACGCACCGAGCAGGATCGCGAAGCCATGTTTGTGGCGCTTGTCGCAGGAATTCAAGAGGCCGACTATAGTCCTCTCGTAAATCAGCCGAAACCGTAAGCTAAAAGGAAACGCCAGATAGTCAGTTTCATCGTTCACAATCGAACAAACGTGTTACTTCTACTATTAATTGTGAAAATGAAAAATTTTGAGAGATTTGTTCAAACCTATCATCTACCCAATTTCCTCTTCTTTCTTTGTTGGGTGCTAGGCTTGGGCATGTTTGAATTTGGAAGATCGCTACCTGAAGCCAGCGATTCATCAATAACAGGACTTGTTCGCGTCGGGGAGAGGGCAAGCACACTATAGTAACTCGAAAGCGGCAACTGCGGTACAGACGGAACGGATGGCAAGCTATCGTCGTCTAAAATAGTTATGCCACCTTGTTGAATTAAATATTCTTTCGTTCGCTGGGCGGGTTTGCTGCCTCGGGACTTCGGAACGGTGATGGCTCACCTTAAAAGAGTTGAAATTTCGACGTAACTTAAAAGAACAATATTATCTACTATTGCAGACGCTTTAATATCTTTTCTAATTTGTGGTACGCCCAGCAATTCTGGTGATTCGTAGTTAAAAATGCTTACTATGAGATGCTTTTCAGATGCACATCAAGATTAATTTCAAGTGGGCCATCATAGGCAAGAATTATATTTCCTTGCCCAAATAAACTCCACCGCCTAGCATTTCATCTAAAGAGGAATTTCCGATTGATACGCGAACTTCTGAAGTCGGCTGAAAATCTTCAGGATTAAAATCAGCGGTCCGTATAGAAGCGCGCGGAAATACACGCAGCCCCAAACCTTCCAAAATTTTTAGAGAGTGGCGGCCCGCAAAGAAATGTTGCCCACGTGACTTTACCACCTCAATATACCGGTGAACACTTTTGCCTCGGGGTTGGTTTCCCATGGAAATAATTTTATCCGCTATAAAATGCTTACCCGAAATTCCAGACTCACCGATGGCACTGACTTGCTTTTGGTCGGCTATAAATAGGCTCGTGATGCCTAAGCCTTGCAAAGTGCGAAACAATTTAGATAAAGCGTCCTCGTAATTCATTTGACCATATTTTTCGATATGAGCTTTTAAGGCCGAGATGCTATCCATTGCAAATCGTCGGACTTTGAATTTTTGCAATTCTGAAACGAGGATAGGGCATCCATTTTGAATGTCCTCCGCAAGACTCTGAACACATCTCAAATCATTGTTGAGGGCCATACGGACTCTCTGGGCAGCGAGGTAGCAAACAAAGAATTTTCAGAAAGTCGCGCTTCGGCGGTTGCCAAATACTTGGCCTCTAATGGACTGGATATGGTAAAAATAAAATCTGAAGGATTTGGTTTTTCTAAACCAATTGCAGATAATAAATCCAAGGATGGGCGTGCCCAAAGACACAGTCTGATCGGTACCGGGAAAGTCACAGCACCCTTTGAGGGATGTTTCTATGAATCGAAAAATCATATCAATGGTCAATGCAGAAATGGTTGATCTCGATTTGAAATATGTGTTTTCAAAGGCTCTCTTTTTCACAATCTAAAGAAATACCAAAAACAATACCCCAATAATCACAATTACTTGCGCGGAATTCTTCGCCGATGTCCCAAAGTTCTCTAATTCTTTAGATTTTAAAAGACACTCGAGACTATCGATTTACACCAATGGAAAAGCCAATTCACTCGATGGGTGTTGGACTTGTGGGAAATTTAAAAATGTTTCCATCGCAATGGTCTGGAATTTTTAAAGGGGGCGAATTTCCGGTGTTGGCCCGGGCGTCAATCAGCCAGGGAAATCCATTAAAAGTAAAAACCGATGGGTCAGCCCAAAAAAGATCCGCAGCTATGGCGATTAAAGTTTTTACTACGGTGAATCCTGATGAAAAAGTGAATACGGCCAATGCTGTTTTTCAAAATAATCTAAACGGTCTTTTGAATTCGGCGTTGCATTGGGTTCGTTTAAAAATCCAAAAGATCGCACCAGTAAATTTCCATTTATTAATCCACAAATTCGCCCAGGCCCGAGGATAACGTATTCGAACCAACCCAGTTTTCTATAAGAAGAATATACAGGGTTCAGTGGAAGAAAAAAATACCGAACCCAGCAGAGCTGGCAAAACTTTACTGGGTTCAAGGATTGACACAGCTTGAAATAGCGCGCCGATTTAAAATTCGCCGCGCCAGCGTTTCTATAGCGGTTAAAAACTTCAAACCAGCGGTTTGACTTTAGGGGGCTATTTGGAAATCGTTAAATTTGTTTCTTTCATCATCCGGCTTGGATTTGTTTTAGCTTTGGCCGGGCAACTTAAATTTTGTACGTTGGTGATGTTTGGCAAGGTCGCAGAGAAATCACAAACTGGGATTATGTCGTATTCGAAATTTAATCGGATGTTATTTCAAGGCCATTCGATTAAAAAGTAAAAGCTCAGAAGCTTAAGCAACATTTTCAATTTTTACACGTTTTTTGATTTTTGCTTTTCGCAATTGATCTTGAAAGCAGGCTTCAAGGGCTACGGTCTCAGAGAATCCTGCTCTTTTAGCGTAGCGAGCAGCTGCCTCTGGACTTACCAGGGTGCGGCCTTTTTCAATTTCACAAAGAGCTGCTTTAGAAATTCCAAGTTTTTTAGCCATTTCAACTTGAGTTAAATTCAAAGTTGTTCTGCTGCCGACCATGAAGGTTGCAAAAGTAAATGGACCGTAGTTTTTTTCAAAAACGTGGTGGGCTTCTTTAATACTCATGTTTATTTACCTCCTGAACACCAATTAAAATTACGTTACCAGATTCAGTTTCCTCATAGATGACTCTATAAGCCTTGTTAAGTCGAACAGATCGTTGGCCTTTTCGGTCGCCCTTTAAAGGCTCATCGTGATACCCAGGCAAGGCCCTTGTCTTGCGAATTCCGTCAATTTCTACGGTTTTTGCCCATGACTAATAAGCCGCCACAATATTCTTTGGGAGCTTCTTAAGTTGTTTTTCCGCAAATTTCGTGAGCCACACTTTGCAACTTTTATCCATGCAACTCCAATAGTACAGTGAATTGCTGTACTATTGGAGTTAAAAATAAAAGACATTAGGCAGAGCCCAGAAAAGGCTTGAAACGGCAACTTGAACCCAAACATAGGTTGACTGATAAAACTAGAAAACGCCCAGTTGCCTGAGCGTTGATGGCCGAAATAATTTTTTAAAGAAGGGGTTAGTTGTCAATCGATCTCAAAGCTGTAAGAATAATTAAGATGAACCTAAATCCAACAATTGTTTTCGACCCTGGTGAGGAGCGCCTGACCGCTGAGGACCTCAATGCATTTGAGCAGAGGATCAGATACTCTCTTCCAAAGGACTATTTTCGTTTCCTTGAGGATTACAACGGAGCTAACTTCGAACCTTTGGATGGAGATAAAGACGAACAGTCGCTTCAATTCCGGGTGCCCAATTTCGACGGGAAGGGAGAATACAGCTTCAGTATCGACCTTTTCTATTCACTCAAGTTGCAGCCCTGTAGCTACGGCATTGCAGAGGCATTCAAAGTCGACCAATCATTTTATTACAGTTGAGTTCCTGCCATTCATAAAGGACGGACCATTCTTGCGTATCAGCGGAGAGAGTGACTCTCGCAAAGACGTTAACTACGTAATATATTTTCGATTTGTTGATTATAAGGATCGAAATGGTCCACCGGCAGACATCAAACATTTTATTGATTTTCTTAGAAATTTGCCTGAAAAAAGACTTGAACTGACGATATCTCAAAAAGTATTTTTTGGGCTTTGGAACAAAAAAGTTCATTTAAAAATTGAATTAGTTAATGACTCCAATAGTTTTTTTATTGAAGCAACGTATTTATAGTGATTCCAAACCCCTTGGTTCCTGCTTTTACGACCTCAATGAAAGCGCGCGGGCGCCGGCCAAAATTTCGAATGAAAATTTGTCTCGAAACGTGCGCTTTCAAGTTCAATCTTTTTATTTCAAAAGATGATGTTCATTAAAGCTAAGTCGGGCCACATATCCGAAGCCTTCTCGACCAATATTGAAAATTCACGAGATCTTAATTACTCGATTCGAGCGAGCGCGATTCTAAGTTCAATCATTTGAATGTTGACCTTTATCAATAGCGTGACAATCATCTGAGCATGATCAAAGAGTCCATTAAAATAAACTGTTCTGCAACCGAACTATTCAACCTTTCGCAGGACTATACCAAAAGGCTCAATTGGGACTCATTCCTCAAAGAGGCGCGACTTTTGAATGCGCAAAAACCAAGTGTTGGAGTGAAATCGTTTTGTCGTGCCTGGAATGGTATAGGGATTGAATCCGAATACATCACATTTAAAGAGCCCCATGTTGTCGCTGTTAAAATGACAAAAGGACCGTGGTTATTTCGAGAGTTTGCGGCAACCTGGCGCTTTCAAGATGAGGGTACTTTGACGCATTTAACATTCATCTACCACTTTAGAACACGATTTGTACCTGAAATGGTAGTTGGTTTTATCTTGAAGCGTGAGATGAGACGCCGACTACAAGATCTGAAAAACTATGGCGAATCGGTCAAGTGACACTTCTGATTTTACGAAAAAAAATCATCAGGGCTTGGAATAATAGCCTCTGGAAACGAGCACAAGGTAGAAAAAAGGCACACGTCCCCACTCCCTGTTTTTCACGGGAACCCGAGGACTTCTGCATTTTTGAATTTAAAACCGAATTTTGAGGAAAAAAATCTTTATGACGCTGGTTCGAACAGCTTGAAAAATGGTAGTGCACTCGTGGGGTGAACTTGGTGTCGAAGAACCAAAAGATATTAAGACTCCGACCTGGGTAAAAATTGAACCCAGAAAACAAACGCATTCAGTGGAAGAAAGCGATTTTCGGTTAGAAATTCAAAAAAGTATGGAAGCCAACGGCCAAATTATTTACGATTTTTTTGCCTCGGATACCAAAAATGTATCTGGTGAAATCCAATGGCAACCCGTCGGCGAATTAACTTACACGCGAGCTATATTATCTGAAGGCGTAGACAAAAACCTATTATTTCATCACGATAGTTTGAATAGCGAAAGATCAGGAATTAAATTCGAACTACCGGCAGCAAAGGCAGAAAATCAACCTGATTCGAACAATATCCCGTAGATTATTGTTTCCAAAGACACACTAAAAAATGGGAAATCTCTGCCGGAGCTGGACCTTTCTCGATTATAGATATCTTTGACACAAAGTTATTGGGTAAGTTATAAACAGAAAACAGTGAGGATAATTATGAAAATCGAAGAAGCCGCCGTACACATATTATCAAGCCTAATCGCCAGCAATCCACTTCCAGACTATAATAAAGACGCCCACATAAACGGCCTAGTAGATGAAGCCATAGACATAGCCGATCGCCTCGCAAAAAAACTAGTAGAACACGCCAAACCCGCATCTCCGCCAACGCCACCCGCAACCGCCGTGCCGCCAAAAAAAGCATAGTCGCCACAATACTTTCTAAAGCCTATGGCTAACTTTCGACCCCAAATTTTTTTGAAAAACTAAAAGCCCACCCAGAATTATTTTAAAACCGGAACAATGCGAAACAAGTAAATCGTCTTCATGGTTTTTTCATCAATACGATCGTAAATTTCAATAACATCATCCGGTGGGGTCAGCTGTCGATTGTAAAACTCTCTTTTAGCTTTGCCATAGACTTTCATAGGCCCAATTGCAGGTGACCCCATAAATTCAGCGACAAAATATTTAGAAGCGGGAATGGTTTTAAATTTAAAATCGGGCGGCAAGTCCGTATAGACGTTGTCTACGATGCAGCCAACATGTGATCGCAATCGTTCGTGTTCAATCACATCTGGATCATCAATAAAATGACCAATGCTTTGATGACAGTCGACTTTATTTTGCAGAGCCCAAGCTTCTACTTTTTCTAGCGAATCTATAATTTTATGATAGGGTCCGATGTGCTCTAAATAAACAACCTGAATCGCAGCGCGATCTTGTTCTATGATGGCAACATCTTTCAAAAAGCCAAGTTTAAAAGATGCCCAGCCGACAATGCTGACTATAAATAAAATGACCCCAATAAAAACATGTTTCATTTTACCTTACTTCCATTTTATTGAACAGCCCATGGAGGGCGTTTGCCCTTTTGGAAATTCATTGCTTTTTATAAGTTGATCTACAGCTTGGAACAATTCCCGGCGCGTGACTTTGGAAGCGTCTTTCCAAGAATCATCGAGACGACCTCGGTAGGCTAAATGCGATAATTTACTATAGACAAAAAAATCAGGAGTGCAGACAGCGCCAAAAAGTTTAGCAACGGCTTGGGATTCATCATGCAAATAAAGAAAAGGGTATTTTTTATCTTCGGCACGTTTTTTCAATTCTTCAAAGGAATCGTCTGGATAGTTTTTTGCATCGTTGGAACAAATGGCCACAACTGGCACATTCAGCGCTTTTAAATCCTTGCCCAGAGTGATCAATCGATCTTCGATCGCTTTGACATACGGGCAGTGATTGCAAATAAACATAATTACAAACGGATTTCCGCGTGCAAAATCGGCCAGAGAATATTTTTTACCATTGGTAGCTGGCAATGTGAAGTCGGGGCAAATGCCGCCAAGTTCGTCAGCAGGGGTTGATACCAGGGCCATAGAAAGTCTCCTTTAGATGTCATTACAAATTAATTACAGTTTGTTCCAAGGAATGGTTTTTCCGCCGATGGATAAATCACCGGTTTCTGACACGTCATCAAATTTTGTATTTAACAAAGTTAAACGATTTAAAATATTTTTTAGATTTTCACGGTCGGTTGAATTTAAGTCCTCGCCGGCCGATTGTGTTGCTTCGGTCAGTTCAAAAAAGAAACGATCTAAAAAACTAACCCAGTCGGAACCTAAAAGAGGACACTGTTTTGGCATTTCATCGACTAAACACGTGGCATGTGGAATTTCACTTGGTTTTTTAATCACGTTTAGTCCCAGGCCAATGAACGTGCTGATTTCATTCCCTTGGGTGACTGTTTCAATTAACAATCCAGCGCACTTTTTATCGCCGATGTAGATATCATTCGGAGCCTTCAAAGAAAAAGGCAAATAGGTCCATGTATTTTGCAGGGCCTTAAACAATGCGAGACCCACACGGGACGGAAACGTTACTTTAGGTGGATCATTCAAATAGAAACACCAAGTGCTCAAAAGGGCGGCCCCTTTTATGGTGGTCCAACTGTTTTGTCCTCGACCGCGCCCCATGGTTTGTTCATCGGCAAGATAAAGCATAAAATCATTGTCTGCTAAACCTTTTTCTTTGGCCTGGGAATTCGTGCTCGAAATGGATTCTTTGTAGCTACATGGAATTTGCGCGTTCTGGGCCCATGCATACGTCATCTTGCCAATTAATATATCATCTAACGGAGATTCAGAAGCTGATTCCATTTTGAAATCCTTATCGCTTTTGCCAGTCAAATTGCAAACTAACATCAGCGACAGGTGCCGAGTGAGTCAATGCGCCCACAGATATATAATCAATACCAATTTTAGCAACGTCAGGCACGCGGCTTAAACTCATGTTACCGCTAGCTTCGGTTTCAATATTTGCCGGAACAAGCTTGCGGGCTTCGGTCAGGCTGTAGTCATTCATGTTGTCTAAAAGAATTCGTCTTACTTTTAATGAGACGGCCATTTTTACGTCATCCAGATCTGACGCTTCGACTTCGACATCTAACGAGGTATTTTTGCGAATTCGTTCAACCGCATTTTTTATTCCGCCCATAACGGCTATATGATTGTCTTTTATTAAAATAGCTGTAGATAAATTCATCCGGTGGTTAAAACCACCACCATGAACGACCGCTTTTTTCTCGAGATCCCGGTAACCAGGCAGCGTTTTTCTGGTATCTAGTATTTTCGCTTTTGTGCTAGCAACCGAATCTACAAAACGCCGAGTTAAGGTCGCGATTCCTGACAAGTGACCCAGAAAATTTAAAGCGACACGTTCTGCTTTTAAAATCTGAATTAAATCGCCTTCAAGCGAGCAAATATTTTGGCCATTTAATATTCGCTGACCCTCTTCAAAATGCCACTTTATACGGGCATTGGGCTCGAGCATAGTGACTGTGCTTTCAAAGGGCAGCAGACCAGAAAGGGTCATATCTTCTTTGGCTTTTAAAACTGCTTTTCCTATTTTTGGAGTCAATCCCAACGAGTCAGTCGTGACATCCCCCGCGGGCATGTCCTCTTTGATGGCAGCTTTGATTAAGTCATTTAATAGCATGCCCCATTAATATGAGTTTTTAGGATTCTTGCAACAACTTTTTGATTTCTTCGCGAACCACTCGTTCAGTGATATCGGGCAATAGGGACCAGCAGATTTTTTCTGCAATCACACGAACTTCTTCGCGAAAGATTTTCTCCTGTGATTTAGCATCCAAGGGTATCGACGACAAAGTAGGCAAGGCGAACTCAGAACTACCTTTGGGGGTCATTCCCGGCTGGTCATCATCTCTGCCATTTATTTCAGCATCAGAAAAGATGATTTCTTCAAAATTATCGGTGATTTTACGCCGAGCTTTATTCAAATCGTCTGCTACCACACTGGGCGGTGGCCCCTTGGGATAGGCCGGTTTACCGGTGGAAGGATCAGCGGGCTTTTTAATGACTGCGACGGGTTCCGCTTGCCAATCTTCAGGAGGATCCAGAGCTGTTTGGTCATCAATCGAAGGAGCATTCAAAGGAATAGACTTATGCAATGGCACTTGCGCAAAATCTTCGTTGTCTTCCGTCAATTGAAGGTCGTCTGGCAAAATAGAGTCATCAATCACATATTCGTTGCCTTGATTTGGAATATTAAAGTTTGGAACTCTAGGCGGTGTTACGTTGGTTCTGTTTTTAGCGGTCTCTTTTTTATAATCCCGAATCGATTCAATCTCGTCAAAATTAAGAAACGAACTAACCGGGTGGTTGATCGTCTTGGGGGCCAATTCCTGAATAATTGAACGTAAAGTTTCAACTTCAAAGGGCTTTTCAAGGCGGCGATTAGCCATCGACTCGCGGGCTTTGGTTTCATCTATGCCCATCAAAGAATTCCATAACAAAACAACCGGTGTGTTAGTTAATTCAGCATCTCTTTTAATGTCTTTGGCAACTTCATACCCAGATTTTTTAACCAGTAAAACATCGACAAAAATTATGTCGGGTTGAAAGACTTTGGCTATGGGAATCACATCGATGCCCACAGGCACAGCTTTGACCTCTACGGAATAGTCTTGAAGTGCCAGTTGGATTACTTTTTTGATCGTTGGACTTTCATCAGCCAACAAGACGCGCAAAGCCATGTATCAAGTAAATAAGGATTTTTTTAGCGAGTCAAGCCATAAT
>JAYVPD010000164.1:0-19787 GCA_043757515.1 Pseudobdellovibrionaceae bacterium | reverse complement strand
GGCGCGGCAAGCACTTGTGTCGAAAATAATTGCGACATTAACAATAACGAGCTTATTGCTATTTTTGTGTAGTAGTTCTTCATATGGTCTCCGTGGTTGAAATCCTTAATTGGTTTTCTGTTCAGGATTTCTATCGACGAGACAATATGAAACTTTAAACGGACTATAAAAAAATAGCCTTTGATCCAGCAAAGACCTATAAAAAATGGCCTTTGGTCCGGCAATGAAGCTTCAGTTTTCTTTTTTAGTTCAAAATAATTCTTACATTAGCTATTTGTCAAAACCTCCGCAGCTGTCTTCGACATAACCAATTTGCCCATCTGAAAAAACTTTAAGCCATTTTCCATAGTACGGAGAGGCCACTAGTTTTTGACCGGACGCAAGTTGACCGAGGACCTTGGATTTTGAGTTAGCACGAGCATAAAGTCGGCAGGCAGTCGATGTAGACCACTGTTTTCCTTGAACATTTGATTTATCATTTGGTTCACTGGCCAGACTTCGCTGCTGAATCGCACTTTTCTGGTTTTGGGATTTTATTTTTTCACCTGTCGCAGCGTCCTTAATGATAGTCGACCGCAATGATTCTAATGAAAGTCTTGATTCCATTAACTCATATTGGCTATTTCGCATGGCTTCTAGAGATTCATGATTATTTTTCTTAACTGTGTCACCATAGATTTTTAATTTTTCAATTTCTGATTCGGTTTTCATTTTTTCCATTTCTACCAGCGATTTTGACTTCACGGCATTGGCCGTCATGTTGTCTAGTCTTTTAACTTCGGCACTAACGTCCAGGTCTGTTTTATTTTTGTCTTTCTCGGTTTCAGCTAGCTCAATTTGAGCTTTTTTGAGATCTTTGATTGCCGAAGCCAGTTTATTTTTAGCAGTTACGAGGGTGTCTTGGATAGCTAGCTTTTCAGCCCGGTTTTTTTCAGCAGCTGTTCGAACAGATATCCACTCGTTTCGAGCCTTTATTTCGTCGATTTGTGAGTTTCGCAGTTCGGTGTCGAGGGCTTGAGTATCAGCTTCTAATATAGCTATTTCAGACTCCAAACGTTTTGTTTCAACGCGTGCTTTGAAAAAACTCTTTTGGGTTCGTTCTTTTAAAAGTGACATCTGTTCTAATTCACCATTCAGTTTTTCTCGCGACGCTTTCAGTTGTGCGCGCTTTTCATCCGCCATAGAAAGTATTTCTTCTGCTTTTTTTCCTGAGTCCTCAAGTTCTTTTTCCGTTTCTTTTTGTTTTTCTGATAGGTGTTTAAGTTCGGTTTCCATTGAGTCTACTTGTGAATGGACATCTTCTTTTTTTTGTTTTAGCTCTAACATTCTTTGACGCTGTAGAGAGATTTCTTTTTCTATTTCAAATTTTTTAGTCTCATAGTCGGCTTTGGATTTGGCTGCTTTTTTTTCGGCATCTTGCGCTTGTTGTCCAACCGAGAATTCTTCTTTATAGGATTCATCTAAGACATTGAGTGATTCGGATTGAAAGTCACCTGACAGTGTTGGTTTCAGATCGCTGTTTACCCCATCTATTTTTTTAATTTGAGACTGTGCCGCCGCCGTTAAGAAGATCACTAGATAGAAACTTATCTGTATTGTTATTGAGTTAGTTTTTTTCATTTTAGCTCCTAGCCAAGCGCGCTGTTCGTACTATTTAGTAATCGGTAGAATCTTTAAGAATATTTAGGAAAACTCGAAAATTTCTACTTAAGTCTAGCAATTGTTGATCTTTCAGTTAAGAATCTATAATAAAATCCCACCTAATTAAGATTCTGCCGTTTGTATCGCTCATATCTTTTGGTGGTTTTGGAAACGGTCCGGCTCGTCTAAAGGCTTCGACGGCGGCTTCGTCCAATTGTCTTAGTTTAGATTTTCCGATAATTTGAATATCTATTAGACGGCCAACTTTATCAAGTCGAACGAGGCATTTTGTAACTTGATTGCGAGCCATTGCATAGGCCGCTTCATCAGCAATAATATTTTTTAATTTTGCTTTGACGATTGGGTTCCAGGAACGATTTATTTTTTTTCTTAGTTCTGAGTAGTAGTCGTAAAATACAGTTTCCCTGGTATTTAGCAGGGTTTCAAGCCCAGGGGTCAAATCTTCGACATAATCAAATGACTGGGATCCTTCCGAGGCAAGAGATCGTTCGATTATTTTGGGGTCCATCTCGTCGGGAAATAAACTTGCTTGATTCGGATCTTTCGGCATCGTTTGAAGGGCAATTTTTTTTTCATTTTTAAATTCGCCTTTGGCACGCGCCAAAGTCTCGGTTTCGACGGTTTTATTTTGAACGCTTGTTAATCTTGATTTTGAATCAGATTCTGATTTGGTTTTCTCTTGCTCTACAAATTGTTCACTTACGTCTTGAACCGGTGGGGCGGGTGGCAACGACTGCGCTTCAACGAATTCTACAACCAATGGGCTCGGCATAGTTAATGGGAGAGAAATCGCTTTATTTTTATTAACACTAAAAAATAGGAGACCGTGTAAAAAAATCGATAGGAAAAAGAATTTTTTCATATCGTCGACCTTTCCATGTCTCCGTTACTTTTAAATGGGTCAACCCACATTTTAACTATTGAAGGCACATATAGTAAACAACCATGGCGGCTGCGGATGAAGTCATAACAAACGCCGTTGTTGTTGGGGCCGTCGACATAATTATCGTACCTGTGTTTGAAGTAAGCACACAGATCGGGGCCGAGTTGTAAGCTACTTTAAATGTGACTGTGCAAGTACCAGCACCAACAGACATCGTGACTTTTCCAGCTGTGTCGTTACCGGCAGTTAACACACATGTAGCTGTTCCACTTGTAACCGTCGGAGCACCGCCACCAGAGGCAATGTGGCCGGTTAGACCAATAATTCCAGTGGCCGCTCCACCTGTTACTCCAGAGCCGGCGGCGATATTCACCGCGTTTGTAGTATTAGTGGTATTTCCAATGTTGACCGTTTGCAGCTTTCCCGCAGCGCCCGTATTTTGAATATTAACGGTTTGGATACCAGTGGGAGTGATACCGCCCTGAAGATTTATAGTTTGAACGCCCGTACCACCAATACTGACTGCACTTGTTGTCGTCCCAGTTCCAATGTTGACCGCGCCATTTGTATTATTATTAATGTTAGTAGTCCCTGTGCTGGTCATCGTTATATTTCCAGCTCCACCGTTGATTGTCATATTTCCCGAATTCGAAGCGAGTGCTAACGAACTGGCATTCACGGCGCTACCGATCGAAACAGCGGCGATACCGGTACCTGTTGCTCCGCTAGCAATATTAACTGTGCTTGTTCCGCTATTGCCGGGTGTATTTGCAATGCTAGTGGTTGTAGCAGCGACAGGTGTGTCACTAATCAATGTGGTGAAACCTGACCCTCCCAAAATGAGTTGCCCAGCCCCTTGCGGCACCACGGTCATATTTTGACCACTTACCGATCGAACCGTAAATCCAGCGCCTGCTGGTCCTGTGATTGTGCCACCAGCTGTGATTGCCCCAGTCGTAGAAAGCGTCGAGAAGGCACCAGTCCCAGGTGTTGTAGATCCAATTGAACCTGGAGATGCCCAGCCAGCGGAAGACAAACCAGTTGCGTTTCCGGTCAAGGCCCCAACAAATGTTGTGGTCGATAAAGTGTTCGTCGACGGATTGAAGGTCAATCCCGTTCCTAAATTTGGCGCTTGATTGCCATCGGTAGACGAAGCCGCGAACACTGGGAAAAAACTGGCGTTTGTCGCTGTCGAAACAGTCGCTATATTTGTAGCATTGGTGGCCGTGGTAGCTGTTGTCGCACTAGTGGCCGATGTTGCCGAAGTGCAACTCGTAGCTGTCGTCGCCGTTGAGGCATTTCCTGTCAAAGCACCAACAAAGGTTGTTGTAGTTAACGTGTTTGTTGAAGGATTAAAGGTCAATCCCGTTCCTAATTTTGGAACTTGGTTACCATTTGCTGAGGCCGCCACCATCAACGGAAAAAATGAAGCGTTCGTCGAAGACGAAACAGTTCCGACATTGGTTGCATTTGTAGCGGTAGTCGCAGTTGTCGCCGACGTCGCTGTTGAAGCGTTTCCAGTCAAAGCACCGACAAAGGTTGTCGTTGATAATGTGTTTGTAGAGGGATTAAAGGTCAATCCCGTTCCTAAATTTGGTACTTGATTACCATTAGTTGAGGACGCCGCCATTAAGGGAAAAAAAGTAGCATTCGCTGACGATGAAACAGTTCCGACATTAGTTGCATTGGTCGCATTCGTAGCCGTAATTGCCCCAGTAACCTGTGCAATTGGTACGGACCACGATGCTGGCAGTGTTTGAGCCGAAGAAGCCAAACTTGTTGAAGTGATGGATCCGGCAGCCACAGCATTAGCCGTAGTCGCAGTCGTCGCAGTAGTGGCGCTCGTTGCACTTGTCGCCGTTGTACACGAACTTACTGTGCCGGTGACTTGGGCGCCGGGTACACCCCAAGATGCCGGCAGCGTTTGGGCCGAAGAAGCCAAACTTGTTGAAATGATGGATCCGGCAGCTACGGCATTAGCCGAAGACGCAGTAGTAGCGGTCGTTGCACTTGTCGCGGATGTGCACGAATTCACAGTACCCGTGACCTGCCCCCCGGGTACCGCCCACGAGACCGGTAGAGTCTGTGCTGATGATGCCAAACTAGTCGATGTTATGGACCCACCTGTAACCGTATTGGCGAGAGTCGACACAGCAGAATTGGTGGCAAAAAACGATGTCGGAACTGAATTTAAGGATATGTCAAAACTAGGATTGTTACCGTCAATGGGGTCATAGGCAAAAACTCTGACAACCACCGCACCACTTGTGATGGCGGCCATATTTGAACCGTTTACGGTCCAAGCGGTTTTATCTAACTTTAAATTAGTGCTAACAGTGACACCGCTATCTGCTGACAGATCAGCACCAGCCCCTGTTAAATTTGCTGAAAACAATCCTCCGGAAACGGCTGTCGATATTTTTTTAACCCAAAGTACATTCGATGTACTGGTGCAATCGGGGGCACATAAGCCGTACACTAAATTATAGGTACCACTAGAAACCGCAGAACCATTCGCCTTTTTCATATAGCCTTGGACAGTTAAGGTGTCGACATTCGGAGTTGCGATAGCAACGGTGCTAATAAACGCAATTATAAAAGCTATTTTTGGGTGATTATAAAGTGTTCTCATGGATCCGACCTCATTTGGTTAACAATTCGATTAAAACCTGTTTCAATGTAATATCCAGTAGAGCTATCTGTTACGTAGTGGGGATTGATATAAACGTTGGTTTCCATCGAGTAGCCCGTTCCGCTATCCGCAACGTTGCTTTTCCCCAAAAAAGATCCAGATATTTTTAAAAACACAGAGGGCGTATAGATAATCGTGATACTGCCGGCAGCGGATTGATTTCCAGCCCGATCTACAGAATAGAAATTGTAAACGGTGGTAGTTCCGGAATTCAATGTCAGATCGGTGGTCCAAGTAGTTCCGCTAGGAATGATCGTAGTGTTTCCAGGGCCTACCATAGCAATGGTGTCGGGCGAACATGTACCACTGACAGTTAAAGCAGCCGTTCCAGTGGCTGTATAGGATCCACTTGCACTCGGAGACAAAATAGTAGGGGCCGTCGGGGCTAAATCATCCATTCGCACACTTTTTACAATGGCAGTGGCTACGACAGCCGTTTGATCGGCTTGAATAGGTGTCACTGCTAATTCGAAGTCACCTTGTGAACCAGCCGTGAATACTTTGGTAAATACAAAGCCGCCTTGGTCGTCGCATGGCGCCTCTTCTGGATAAAACGAGCCGTTTGAAGATACTTTAATTTTCAAAACGCCGCGAGAACAAACGCCAGAAATTGAAACGCTATTGCCTTTAATATAGAGTCTTCCGGAACTATCGGTAAGAGTCGGGGCGGGTGACCAAGCTGGACCCTCTGACGTTGGATAGACAGCACTAATAGTAATCGTTGGATTTTCTGAAAACGGATTATTTGATCCTGGCTGTTGGACTGCCGTCACGGATCCACCACCACCACTGTCGAACAAACATCCAGTAAGAACGAGCGAAGTTGAAACTCCGAATAGTATAAATTGAATGGCTTTTTTAGTAGTTGTTAGTTTCATACCCAGCTGATCGGACAATCTAATAAAAACTTAAGTATTTTAAATTATTTTTAGATTTAGCTCATAAATATCTGAAACAAGCCGATTAATTACTAAATGTTTAATTAATTATCAAATTGTCGATAATTCAACCACAGACAGCGAGAACACGATGTTTCGTAAAGTTCAAATGAAAAGGTTTTTTAGTCAAGAAAGTGCCATGATTGTTTTAACAGTATCGGTTATAATTATCAGCGAAATTTATACTATTTACTATGAACCTAAGATTTCCAGAGCACCGGCAAGCCCCTATATTTCGAAATTAAGTCGAATTATCAAAAATCGTGAATCCCTCGTCAGTGACTGGATTCAAGAAGATAGGCAAATCCAGAAAACGCATTTTACAACAGAAGATCTGATTCAGAATTTTAAGCGTCTAGACAAGTATTTGATAGAAAATCCAAACGATATAAATGGCATAGTTGAAAGAATGGCCCTGAGCCAAAATATTCTTTTTGAATGGATAGATGAATCCCCCAGTGAAGACAATTCAATTTCAGTGCGCTTGAGACAAGAAAAAAATTGGGCGGATGAAATTCAAAATATAAAATTCGCGGTAGATGGAACAACGCCTGTAGGCCAAAAGAATTAATTTATTTTAGGTTATTTTACTGCGTGAATTCAATATCGATATTGAATTCCAATTGTAGGCGCTATCAATGTTCGCGAAAATCCAGCGGCAGTACTTGCCGATCCGCTGCTTTTAGTATTGTAGGTAGCCGAATAGTAGTTGCCTTCAACTGCGATGCTAATTGTGGCCGATATTGGGGGGTATATTCCTGCTTTAACTAGAATTGCTGTGCCAGACCAAAGAGTAGACGTCCCGTCACCAGAAACATAATTTGTTTGGGCCATCGGGCTCGTCATTATTGAAATCGCCATTAATTCACTAGTTGGAAAGGTATATCTTAGGCCAACAAAAACACTCGAGGCGATTTGGTTCGTCGACAAAGTAGTTGCATTTGGCAAATAGGTAGAAACATTGACATAAGATATTCCGAGGTAAAGCCGCTTAGATCCACCTAGTGTAAGAAAAACAGAAGCGTCATAAAAATAACTATGACTAATGTTTTGTGAAGACAACGTGTCTTGATCTTGAACTAAACTTGCGCCGACACCCAGTTGCGTTTCGGCGAATACTTGGATGACGAAAAACAATATAAAAACGAGTCCTTTGCAAACCATGCTTACCACCCAAGTCCTACAGCAAAAATCAGACAACTAAAATCAAACTGTTGTTTCAATAGCGTACCAGATTCTTTTTTAAGAAGCACTTCACTATTTAATGTCCACTTTGATAGGCCGTCACTTCCAAATATTAATTCTGATCCAATGCCAGAATAATAGCCGTTTGAAAATGATTGGTCACTATATGGCAATGTGGCCAGGCTAGTTGATTTTGAAAGCGCGATGAAATTGTAGCCAAGTGTCCCGGCTCCTACTATATAAATATTGAATCCACTTTCTCGACGTTCAATTGGGTAAATCTGCATTCCAATCTCTGTTGAGGCTGAATAAAATTTAAATCCAGTTGATACGGCAGTGGTTCCATCCATAAATACCTGGCTGCCAACAGCTGACGACACGTAAAAGCCAAAAAATGGAACAAAATGGGCACCATCTGTAAATACTGAAATTCCAGCGCTGACGCCGGATCCGGTTTCTGAAAGCGATTTATATTTTTCACCTGAAAAAAACTCTTGGCGTGCCCCTAGGCGGGTTTTGGGATAGATGGCATAATCGCTAGAGCTAGCAAAGCTAGTATTAATCAGCGCGGCCAAAATGATCAAAATGAGGCTAAAAAACCGTTCCATTTTAGATTCTTCGGACAAATCTAAAATTTATTAAAATTTTTTAACAAAATCAGTACTTTGGTCTAGATGTATCAAATTTGATCTAAAGAATCTTAAATAAAAACCGAAATTGATTGTATATGAAAAAAGCTAAATTATTTAAAAGTGTTTTTCAAGGTTTCCAGTTTTTGTCATTAAGTATGTTGTTTGTGTATGTGGGTTGCGCCAAGGTTCCCGATGCGACCGTGGCTACCACTACAACCCCTGCGGTCACTCCCGCTCCAACACCAGCTCCAACTGTCGCGCCGACTTATCTTTATGTCGCGTCTGGAGCCTGTTATTCCGGCGCTGGAAATACCGTTTTTACCAACGCAACCAGTTCCAATCTAATTTTCAGAATCAATACCGCGACAGGCATACGAGAGTCTGTTGTTGCGGATTACAGTGCATCGCCGTCGCAAGTCGGGGACTCGCCTGCAAGCATTGTGAATATAGACTCGAATTACTTTTACGCATTAGTTGAAAATACGACCAATCCTGGAGTAAGACGCATTGAAAAAGTCGAAAAAAAATCTCAAGGTATACGATCGATTTTTACCAATAATATAACGGCATTGAGTGCCCAATTGAGATCATTAGGGATTACTGGAACCGGCGATTTGATAATTAACAAAACGACGGCCATTGAAAAAATTACGACGTCGAATGTGCGTGTTCTTCAAGGAGCCAATCCCTTTATAAATGCGCCCGCGTCGACCTGTGCCACGTCCACCACGTTATTTTCAAAATTCGTTAGTTTAACCAATGGAAATATTGTTTTTTTGCATGCAGCCGCCGCTCAAAATCGATTTGGAATTATCGCATCAGCTGGCTACTCTGTTCTTGCAGACTGCAAATCAGCCCAGCTGGCGCCCAATGTGGCCAGCTATCCGGTGGCAGCAGTTTATGACGCCGTAAATTCAAAGCTTATAGTTGCTTATGCCGGAAACGCAACCACAACAGATTTAAACAGTGTCTACGCCTACACTATCAATGAAGCCACCAGCGCCATTACTAGTCCACAAAAACTGTATGATTCTAGTAACTATCCATCGACCTATCCCTATTTGCTCTATGGTGTTTCTGATATGACGTTGGATCCAGTGACTGGAACTATCTACATAGCTACTGCGATAAATACAGCTACTACAGTCGTAAACTATGCCATTGAGAAATTCACATACGACCCGACAAAAATTGGTACAGCAAACAACCAAGTTCTTACCCGGGTAGGCAATGTTCCCTTCTATCCCTACGGAATAGACACAAAATGTATTTCTGGCATGTTCGTCGGAAATTAGACAAGACGCTTTTGGCAAGCTCCTGGACCAAAGGCAGATAGTATTTATCTAAATAATCCACAACTTGGACTTTATTTAAATATTTAAACACTCTAAAATTAGTTATGGAGAATCTGAAATGAAGCGAAAAACCATATTAATCGTCGATGATGAGTCCTACATTAGAGAATTTTTAGCTCAAGTCCTTTCTGAGTATTTTCATGTTATCTTTGCCAAAAACAGTGAAGAAGCTGTTTTATTTGCTAAAACTAATGCACCAGATATTATTCTACTAGACGTCCTGATGCCTGGCATTGACGGGATGGAGACTTGCAAATTACTTCGTCAACAGCCTGAATCGGCATTAATCCCAATTATCATGGTTACGGCAGTCAATGATTTGGACAAAAAGGTGCAAGCATTTCAATATGGTGCTGATGACTATTTGGAAAAACCATTTCTGCCAGAAGAACTGATCGCACGTTTAATTCGCAAGTTAGAAACACAAGCGCAACGAGAAAGAAGAACTGACAATGGCGGCGAAATTCTACATGGAAATTTAAAACTACAGGCTGATAGTCTTTTATTGCAAATCAATGAAACCAGCCACCATCTTGGTTTGGTTGAATTCAAAATACTAAATTTTTTGCTCAAACATAAGGGAACTCTGGTTTCCAGGCAAGAACTCAATGATTACGTCTGGGGCGCCGACCTTCCGTCAGAACGGGCGCTCGACCCGCACATCACATCACTTCGTAAAAAGCTCCAAAAATCCCAAGGAGAATTGAAAACTGTTTACGGGAAGGGATATAGTATTATCCTAAAAGAAGTGGAGAGCTAAATCGATCTCAATAATAGAAAAAAAATATTTGAAAATCTAAAAGCCGATTCTGATTGGCAGACGTTGCTATTTGAGTCGGTATTTAACCAGATCGCAGTCGGAATGTCCTATGTTTCCTTAAGCGGCGAATTGCTTATGGTAAATCAAAAGCTATGCGATATTGTGGGCTACTCAAAAGACGAAATGTTAAAGATGACCTATCGGGACATCACTTATTCAGAAGATCTAAATATTGAAATTGATCAGACCTCTAAATTACTTAAAAAAGAAATTCAAAATTTCTATTTAGAAAAACGGTACATAAAAAAAGACTATTCTGTGATATGGGTCAACCTAACTATATCCCTAGTGAATTCAGACAGCGGCGATCCGCTTTATTTTTCTGTTGTCACAGAAAATATTGATCACAGAAAGTGTGCTGAAGAAAAACTAATTACGTTGCAAGACAAGATGAGGGAACTTGTAGAAAAACGCAATAGCGAACTACAAAGTGCCAATAAAATGTTAGATGACCAAACAGAAGCCAGAAAAGTTGCTGAAAATGAACGTAATAATTTTTTCGAACTGACCAATGAACTAGTTGCGATTATTGACTTTGATGGCAGAGTGATTTCTATTAACCCTGCATTCCAAAGGGAGCTTGGGTATTCAGATGTAGAACTTTTTTCCCGTCCAATTATTGAATTTGTCCATCCAGAAGATTTGAAAAAAACACTAGATATTGGTGAGCTACTTCGTGATCAAAACAAAATGCTCGCTTTTGAAAATCGATACATTTGTAAAGATGGATCTACCATATTGCTTTCCTGGTCAGGAACACGTGTGCCAAGTGAAAAGCGAACTTATGTAACCGCCCGAAACATTACCTTAATCAGACAACAAGAAGACGAGCTTGCTAAACAAAAAATAAAAATGGCGGGGCAATATAAAATGAAAGCGTTAGGGGAAATGGCAGCTGGAATTGCTCATGAAATAAACAATCCGCTGACAATCGTTTATGGCCATACAAGTACCTTAAAAAAAATTGCATCGAGTGTAGAAATAGATCGAACAAAATTAATCGAAACGTCGGAAGCTATGGCTGTCATGTGTCGGCGAATTGTGGACACAATATCAGGATTGAGGACATTCTCAAGAGATGGATCGCAAGATCGCCTGGAGTTTTGTTCGATGACTAGACTTGTCGATGAAACAGTTTCATTTTGTTCCGGTAAAATACAAAGTCTTGGAATTGGCATTTCGTTTGGAACAATCCCTGCTGATTGTAATCTGTTTTGCCGTCCGTCTCAGATATCGCAGGTTTTACTAAATTTACTAAATAACGCAAAAGATGCGGCCATGACTGCTAAAGAGAAATGGATTAAAATTGAATTTGTAAAATCGGATTTACAAATAGGGCTTGCCGTAATAGATAGTGGCAGTGGCGTTCCAGAAGAAATTGGCGAAAAGCTTTTTCAACCGTTTTTTACTACTAAAAAGGTTGGTGAAGGAACGGGGCTTGGTCTTAGTGTTTCAAAAGGAATTGTAGACGCACATAATGGCCAAATTTATTTGGACAGATCTAGTGCCTTTACTAAATTTGTTTTCACAGTGCCGGTATTTAAAAAATAACATTGATGTTGCAGGGAAGAATGACGCCACAATCGGCCGCGGAAAACCAATTAATTAAGACTATCTTTTTAATTTTTGTTTCATTTTTGGCGTACTATCTATCTGCCCGCCTGGGCTTAGAAATGGCGACAATCAATAAACAGGCCTCGCCCGTTTGGCCAGCCACCGGTATAGCCATGAGTCTCTTCTTGTTCTTTGGCCCCCGGGCCGCAATTGGGGTTTTTTTAGGCGCTTTCATTTCAAATTTTGAAACAGGTCTAAATATTCCAGCAGCACTCGCAATTGCCGTTGGCAATACAATGGAGGCCGCTTTTTTTGCCTATGCCTTGCCTCGAATTAATACAGTGCGAACGTTTGATATTCACTCGCAGGCGATTTTGGGAGTATTTCTATTTATAGGTTCGGCAAGTATCAGTGCCACAATCGGCACAGCTTCCTTATGGTTAACTTCAGTAATTCCAGCTGGTATTATCATCACGAATTGGCTTACTTGGTGGATTGGCGATTTTCTGGGGGCATTGTTTATTATTCCAATTGCCTTTAGAATAAAAATATCAAACTTGGATACAGGCAATTTAAACTTATTTCAAAGGTTTAAACTGGCCGCACTAGCCTTGGTTGTTCTGTTTCTCTGCTATTTCATTTTTAATTCTGAAACTGGCATGCCTTATTTATTTCTTATTTTTTTCTCAATTATTTTCACGGCGTATTGGTTTAATTCCATTTGGGTATATTTGTTTTCCTTTGTTATTAGTGTATTTGCGGTGTGGCAAACTTTGCTTGGCCATGGCCCGTTTTCGGGTAGTTAAATCAACGAGAGTCTTATTCATTTACAAATATTTTTAGCCGGTCTAGGTATAACGTCCCTGGGTCTTGGGAGTTTAAAACTAAAAGGTTTTAATTTGAGTCTTGCCTTGGCATTACTGATTGGATGGATTATTTCTGGTACTGCATTTTATTTTTCATTAACGAATTCCCGAGAAAGGGATGAAAGTCACTTTCAGTCGCAGGTCGCTAGTTCAAAACTGGCCGTTGAATCAAGAATGGAAGACTATATTCAATTGTTAGAAAGTGGCGTTAGTTTGTTTAATGCTTCTGAGTATGTTTCTAAAGACGAATGGCAGATTTATGCTAGCAAGCTTCTGTCGACAAAACGGTATCCAGGTATTGAAGGATTCGGAGTGATTTTTCCACAGTCTTTGGTAAAGCGACTAAGTAAAAATGAGACCTTTCTTTTAAGGTATCAACCAGAGGCTCATTTTCACCAAATACCAAATGTTCTTGAATCCAATGTAGTTCGCTCTCCTGACGATAACTTTATTGTAAGTTATATAGAACCGTTCGAAATCAACAAAAAAACGGTTGGGCTTAATCTATCGTCAGAAAAAAATAGATACGAGGCCGCGATAGCGGCCCGCGATTCAGGTCTTCCAAAAATGTCAAATGAAGTGCAATTGACTTTGGATACAGATAAAAAAACCGGTTTTCTTTTGTTTGTGCCAATTTATAGAAATGGATTGAAAACCGACACCGTTGAAAATCGTAGATTTGCTTTTCTTGGCCTTGTGTGTACGGCGGTAGTTTTCGAAAAATTTATCAAGTCTGCAATTCCCCTTTACCCAAAAGACATTAGTCTTAAAATAATCGATGGCCAAAATGAAGCCAGACAGCTTTTCCCAAGCCAAGATCAAAAGCCAACTGGCAAAGGGAAAATAGTGTCTGAGATATTTTTGGCTGGAAAAGCATTCAAATTTGAATGGCAAAGGGGCCCAGAATTTGAATCTTCAACTAGCTTGGTTTCCTCATGGGTGGGATTTTTCGGTGCTCTTGCGTCCTTATTTTTGGTCGTACTTCTATCTTCACTCCAAAATTTAAAAATGAGAGCACAGGAAATTGCGGCGGAGATTACAGAAGAGCTAAAAATTCAAAAAAATAATTGGAAAGTTTTGACTGAAAATTCGCCTGTCGGCATTTTTTTGACTGATAGTGCCGGGCTTTGTACCTATGTAAATCCCACTTGGACCAAAATGACGGGTCTGCTTTCGCAAGACGCATATGGAAATGGTTGGTCACGAGCACTACACCCTGAAGATGTCGAAATCGTCGTTAAAAATTGGGGACAGCTAGTTGAAAGCGGATCCTTTTCGTGCAATTATCGTTATCTCAGAATGGACGGAAAAATAGTTTATGTGGCAGGGCAGGCGTTGCCGTTGGTTGATAGCAACAATCATATCACCGGATATTTTGGAACGATCCAAGATATTACGGAACTTCATTTAAATCAAATTGCGGTGGCCGACGCTTCAAGAATGTCCTCATTGGGGCAAATGGCTTCCAGTATTGCCCATGAAATTAATAATCCACTGACGGTAATTCAGGGTCGTGCTTCTTATTTAGAAAAAGTGTACGACGAACAAATAGCCTTTGACAAAGTAAAGGTAAAAAATAGTATTTCCCAAATTGTTGCTACGGTTCAACGGATAGTTAAAATTATAAAAGGGCTTCAGATGCTTTCTAGAAATGGATCGGGAGAACCGTTTGTAAATGTCCCAGTTAAGGATTTAGTTTGTGATATTTTAGATTTGTGCAGTGAGCGATTTGCAAATAATCAAACAAAGTTGATCACACCAAATTCATATGAAATGAACGCTTCATTTTTAGGTCGACCTGAACAAATATCGCAAGTATTTGTAAATCTGCTAAATAATGCATTTGATGCGGCTCAAGCCGTAAAAGAAAAATGGGTCAAAATTGAAATTTCTGTAGATAATTCTAAAAACAATATTTTGGTTAGTTTCACAGACTCTGGCCTAGGCGTTTCAAAATTGAATCAAGAGAAAATTTTTGACCCATTTTTTACGACAAAAGATATAGGAAATGGCACAGGCCTTGGGCTTAGTATTTCAAAAAGCATAGTATCTAAACACGGAGGGCGATTGGTCTTAGACAAATCTAAAGTTGACACAACATTTGTTGTGGAATTGCCCTTGAACTCTAATTCGTCCATCGAGGGTCAAATATGAAAGATCCAGTGAAAATTCTAGTTGTCGATGATGAGCCAATGATACGAAGTATGGCCAGGGATTTTTTGGAAGCTGAAAACTTTGAGGTAGTGGAAGCCAGCAATGGTCGTGACGCATTTGAACTCATAAAAAAGACTAGATTTAAATTGGTAATTTCAGATGTTCGAATGCCTGGTGGGGATGGGGAGGAATTGATTCTGAATGTTAATAGCCTTATTGGAATAAGGCCAATGATAATTCTAATGACCGGATTTAGTGACCTTTCAGAATCCAAGGCCCACGAGCTAGGTGTTATTTCCATTTTTCAAAAGCCATTTTTGCCCGAAGATTTGGTTGATTTGGTTAAAAGTCTAGTTACCATGCCAGACCTCGAGTACTAATTTTTTGCTAAAGCATTGATACTTGATTAATCAGGTAATAAATTGCCGCGTTTAATTCATCTTGATTTAATTCAATATTTTTTTCTAAACGATGTTTTTCAAAGGCCTTCAGGCTCTTTAAACTTACACTGGAAACAACCGTTCCTAAATCATTTGACTCTGAAAATGGAACAGAAAACCTCATTAGTTTGCTGTTTTTGAATGCGACGCCTAAAATATGTTTTTTAAGCAAAGGCATTCCAGCGGCCAGGTCCAAAATAGCCTCAACATAGAGGTCTTTCATTAGTTCCCGATACCCAGGCAGTGAGACCCCATAGTTGAAGTCTACAAAGACGGCTAGACTGTCTTTTCCTAGTTTTATTATTTTGGGGTCCAAAAGGTCGGGTCTATTTGTCATTAATTCAGACAGCTCTGATATATAAGATTTGAAATCGTCGCTCATTTTTTACTCCTTCACAAGAGGTAGGGCAATTCATCAAAAACTAGTCCTTAAATTAATTCTAGATTCTTGAATAAATTAAACAATCTTCCGAATAATAGTCGGAATATTTCTACAGAAGTTTACAAGAATTGGGAAAATAATGACCGTTGCTGAAAAAAAACTTATTTTCATAGTTAAGTCCCAGCAGGCTAGCACTAACGGATTTGAAACATTTTTAAAAAATCGCGAATGGGCTGTAGAATCTACTAGTGATTTAAAGAAAGCCTTGGTAGGCATACTCACTCGACCTATCTATTGTATTCTAGTCACGGTCGATCATAAAAATTCAAAATGCCTTCGACTGCCAGACATAATTAGGCAGACCGTAAAAATTCCAGTTATACTTTTCGGAGAGTCATTTGCCTTGCCAGGTACCAAGGGGCTTAGAAGCTCGACGCATCCCTATATTTTGTTTCCACCGGTCAGTGGACCGGCTATTGAAAGAATGCTTTTAAAAATTGAAAAAGATTTAGTCAAAGCGTCCGAAGTCGTGGGGCCAAAAAAATCAATCCTAGATGGTCATGGGGCCCCAAGTGATAAGGATGAAGCGGTATATAACTCAAGATCAGGCGGTCGAAACGATTTCAATGTAGCCGATATCGTACAGATCTTTGAGGGTGCAGATTCGGCAACAATGAAAAGTGCCGAAGCGGGAATTAATCAGGCCATTTCAGGATCTAGTTCAGACACAGTTGGTATCGGCGGTCTTAATGAGGCGGAAGAGGCTAACCAAACAGCTAAAATAGGTAACGGTTCACTGATGGACCAAGACCAGTTTGGAAACCAAGCGACGTCCGCGGCTGGCAACAACGCGCTTGGTTCTAGATCACAAGAGGGACCTGGAAATGGGGCCAGTAGCAGTCAAACATCTGGGCCAAATTCCAGTTTGATTTTTAATTCTGATGCCAACAGTTCCGCCAACAGGCTTTTAAATGAGGCCCAAAAATCCATTTTAATACGCGGCGCCGAGCATGCCTTGTCCGCAGCCGCTACGGTCAAAGAATCTAAAAAATCCCAGACAACATCGAAAGCCAGTGTTTGCTCAAGAATCAATTGTTTCGAGATTCAAACAGAAAAGTTCTCAGGATTTGTTGTTGTGGCCTTTGGAGTCGAGGCGGACGATGGTGTGCATTTCAACGAAGCCCTCAGAGAGAACCTGGCTAATTATCTGCGGGATGCCGGCATGGCGATTTCTATCGATGATCTGGTTGCTTTAAAATTGAATAAAGTCAGTTTTGAAGACTGGTCTCTTGAAGAGGCCGCATTTTTAAGAAAGTCTGTCTCAAATAAGGATGAAATAGCCATCGCATTTTTTCCGTCTTCACAAAAACTGGCACCACTTGAAATAGTTTCAAGTACCGAAATGTTTAAGTTCGAACTAAATGAGATTCGTTCTGACTGCCGGATGGAGTTTGATTTCTATCTGCATTTACCTGCCAATAAAAAATATGTCCGTTACGTTACGAAAGATGGTTTAATTGAAGAAAAACAGTTGGCGCGCCTTCAAGTTGGCGGGGTCGAACATGTCTATGTACCAAAACAATCGCAAAACGACATAACTCGATACCGAATCCAAAACTTTCTCAATGACAAAATCAAATCCTACAATAATAAAAAATCAGCTTGATGCCAAAATCTAGCGTTTTTTACTGCAGTCAGTAAGAAATCGATCTTCGATGCCGTCTAATTGACGAAGATCGACCGTTCCATTTTTATCTTTTAAAAGTTTCACGTCACTTAGGCAGGATTGCGGTGACTGAAATGCTAAGACAATGTTTGAGAGCGTGTGCTGAAGCGCCAAGTTTGATTTGGATATTTTTTCAAATTCAGGTGTTGATGTGCATACTTTTTCACGACTTTTTCGAAATGCCTCTAGTTCTGCCAAAGTTTGGCGATTTTCTCTTTTAAATTTGTCATTCGCAATTGAAGAGTCATATTTGATTAATTCAGCAGTCGCTGCTTGTCCATCTAACTCATCAGAAATTTTAATGGCTTTCTTTTCTATTTCAGAAAAAAGCTCTCCTTTGAATTTATTAATTTCAGACATTGAGGATGTCTTTTTCATTTCACGAAGTCGTTTAAACTGTGCTGAATTGCCATCAACAAGATAAGTCCTTTCAAAGTTCTTTCTTGACCGCAAAGTCAGGTAAGCACCGGCATCCGCCGCATCGATAAAGGTAGGAATTTCATCGGCCGCCATAACTTTTCGCTCTTTTCCAGCCCATTGACAGGACAATGTCCCCCCGGATTCTCGAATCTCGCAGGAAAGATCTATAGATTGATCTGACAAAGCAAATGCACTTTGTGAAATTGAAATCAAAACCACGCTACAAAATAGTCCGCTAAATTTAATCATAAATATCTCCAAAGTGCTTAGGGTTCTAGTAATTAAGGGTATTTCATATATGAAAAAACTCAAGAATTTAAAATCTTACTAGAATAAGAACTAGACTTTTTTCGACCAGTTGCCTAACCCATGAAACTCTGATTAACTGAAAGGGTTAGATAAAAACAATATCAAAGGATACTATCCGTGAAGAAAAATCAGCTTGGTTTCGCACTTTTAATTCTATCTAGTTTGACCGTGTTTGCTGACGATAAACTTATTAAAGACAAACCTAGTCTTGAATTTCAAGGCGACGTCAAAGTTAACTCTCGCCTTGGAGAATCACTAAAATTCAAAACTAACGAGCCAGAAAACCCCAGTGCTACTAACGAAAGTAAAGAGTCAGCAGCTACTGACACTAATTTAAAAGAAGACTCGGCAATTAAAATTGATGACTATCCTGGCTATCCTCGCAGTATTGTAACCGTCAACTATGCGCCTACGGTTTACGGTGGAAAATTTACCTATTCAGGGGTTAATTTCAACTACTCAAATACAAGTGTTTCGGGCGTCGGTCTGGACTATCGATTTTTAGCAACACCTGAAGTCTTCCTGGATGCCGTTTTTAGTAGTTACACTAGCCAAACCCAAGCCGGTACACCAGGTGTACTGGTGGTTTCTGATAGTTCAATTTCTGTTTATGACTTGGTGTTGAAGGGAAGCTATTGCTATATAGGCGCCAATTTTTTCTCAAAAATTTGCCCGGGACTTGATCTTGGCTATAACTCTTTTGCTGTGCTTGGTTTTAAAACAAACACGACTCTTGAAATGAAAAAAGTAGCTGATTTTGTATGGGGCCCCAATATCTTTATTCAGAGGCCTGTTGGGGGCACCACTCTGTTTGAAGGGCGAGTTGGCTACCTAATGGGAACGGGGTCCGGCGGGTCCTCAGAGCTAACTGCAACGTCTGACAAAACCGTGTATGCATCGGGTATCTTTACTTGGGACGCTGGCTATAAGAGACATTGGAATGCTGGACTTGTCTATTCTAACCGAGTAGCAAGCCTCTCGGGGACCAAAGGTTCAAATACGGACAAATGGGACACAACAATTGATATTTTAAACCTAACCGCTGGGTATGGATTTGAATTCTAAAAATTACTAGTCGGCGCACAAAAAAAAAGCCCACCTGGAGGCGGGCTTGCGATAATCTAGCTTTATTTAAATATTAGAAATAACCTTCTTCGCCGTCATCTTCTTCATCTTCATCATCATCACCAGCCACTTCGTCATCGCCATCTTCAAGATCTTCAAATTTATCTGCTTTTTCAGCATCGTCCCAGCTGTCGTCTTCGTCTTCTGCAGTGGGTTCGTCATCTAGGCCAACAACTGTTTCTAGTTCAGAATCATCTTCAAATTCAGAGGACAATTCATCAAGCGATTTTTCAGTTTCTTCGCTGATCATCATTCCACCAGCACCATTGCCAGAATTGTTAGACTGTTTTTTGTCTTTTTTTGCAGCCGGTTTTTTAGCTGCTTTAGCAGGGGCTTTTGCTTTTTTAGGAGCTACCTTTTTAGCTGCCGTTTTAGCAGTCGCTTTTTTAGGAGCTGCCTTTTTAGTAGCTTTGGCAGCTGCTTTCTTAGGAGCCGCTTTTTTAGTGGCTACCTTTTTAGCAGTCGCTTTTTTAGCCTTTGGGGCCGCTTTCTTTGTGGCTTTTACTGCCTTTTTTGCTTTTTTGGGTGCTGATTTCTTTTTACTTTTAGCCATAAAAAACTCCTTCGAGATCCATTTCGATTGGTTACTTCATGATGCTAACTGAGCATTTTTTTAACGGCAAGGAATTAGTTTTTCAATTCCT
>JAYVPD010000163.1:0-19816 GCA_043757515.1 Pseudobdellovibrionaceae bacterium | reverse complement strand
TAATTGAACATTCGATTGTTCTTTATTTATCTTCCTTGAAGGCCTCCTTTCTAAATTTTGGAAAGTCTGACTCACTCTCCGGTTCTTTCTGAATCCTTGTTACTTTTTGCTTCTCTTCATGAGTGAGTTTTAAAAAACACACTCATGTTAAGATGCTGACAAGTACTAATTCGGGGTGCGCGACATTTTCTTGACAGGACTTTAGCTAGGAAATGGAGTAATTAAAAAGAATTAGCCTTTGTGACGAGGAAAATAATTCCCGTAAACTTGCCAATACTAGTCTTTGATAGTTTTACTTAAGTCCTGATCGACGCAAAACCCTCTGTCAGAGGTAGTTTCAGGACGTTTATCAGGAGGAAAAAAGAACTAATCGATCTCGTGAAAACGACAAAAGGCAAGCTGCCCAGACATTAAGTAGTCAATATTTTGCTGTGCTTTGCGATGATGTACACTGATGTAGCCCAATGTGCATCGAGTGTTGTCGGAATCAAAATGCGAACAGTCATCACAACTGAATCTATGATCATAGTTTTGATAATCATGTGCATTTACTTTGTCTTTCTTAATTGACGGTCTGATTCTTCTAGGTGTTTTTAGTGTTTTAATAACCATGTTTTGGTCCTATTGGTCTCGACTATAGCTAGTTATTAAGCAAACTACATGACAAAAGATGGCTCGGACAAGCACAATTGTACTATATGACAAAACTACAAATTTTTTTCATTGCTCTAGTTGCGGTAACGTTTAATTCCTCATTTAGCTCAGCCTTTTCCCTACCTGAAAATTGCAAATATGAAATTACCCATCGGGATAATCTGCAGTATTCAAAGCAGTACGAAAATGATTTAGGAGAATGCTGGTTTTCGGTGCACCCAATGAATGGCTATGAAACGATGACCTACCGAAGTTACTTAATAACATCGTCGGGACTCTTTTTTGTTTTCAACTCCTACGGAGTCGGGGGCGATCAAAAAACAACTGGAGCCCGGGAATACTTTTTTTTCCCCCGCGAGACATTTTCCGGCGGAGTTGTACTGAGCCCTGAAAAGGTTTCCATTCCTGTGAATCATAAACTGACCATCGAATTTGAAACAAAAAATCTGTACCCGCTGAATAACGCGAATTTAGCTATTAGAAATGCATCAGCCATTAACAGTAAAAATGCTGGGGGCGTTGAAATACTAAAATACAACGGGACCTATTTAGATACGGGTTTTGTTATGGGAAAATCACCCTCGACCCTAAAAGATAACAAATCGATGTTTAAGAATCAATTTGGTCAAAAGTGTCTAGTTTTCAATAAAGATATTTTTGACTACAAAGATGACAATACTGAATTGCAAGATGACGTCATTCTAAAAGAGATCGTTGCTTCACATTGTCCCAGCTTCAAATGGATCGATTAAAAAATAGATATTTAATCGTGGGGATTGACAGGACCTTTAACGCGACTCAATTTGTTAGTTAGAGGTAGCTTATGTCCAATGAAATAGAAAAAATGACGCAGAAAAGCCAAGAGGCGATGCAAGAAGCTGCGCAACAGGCTGAATCTAAAAACCACACGATGGTTGAACCAGAACATTTTCTGCATGCTCTGATTACTCAGGACCAAGGGATTGTTCCCAGAGTATTAGAAAAGCTAGCCACTAATATTCAGTCTTTGGCCTATGATATTCAGGTCCGAATCGATAAATTTGCACAAATAACGGGAACACAACAAAAGCCTTACGCGAGCCCTCGCTTGCAAAAGTTATTTCAATCCGCCGAAGTGGAATCCCGTGCCATGGGTGATAGCTTTATTTCAACAGAGCATTTTTTTCTAGGCGCCTTAAAAATTAATGATTCCGATGTGGCTCCGATTTTTAAGAAGCATCAGTTAAAAATAGACACTTTTTTAAATGCATTGACTGAAATCAGGGGAAATCAAAAAGTGACGGACGACGTACCAGAAAATAAAATGGAAATATTAAAGAAATTCGCCCGGGACTTAACGGCCTTGGCCGCAGAAGGTAAATTGGATCCCGTTGTCGGGCGAGATGAAGAAATTAGACGCGTCATTCAAGTTCTATCCCGAAGAACGAAAAACAATCCCGTACTTATTGGCGAGCCAGGCGTTGGTAAAACAGCGATTGCAGAAGGGCTAGCTTTACGTATCGTTCAAAAAGACATTCCCGAAAATCTTATTGGCAAAAAACTGATGAGTTTGGATTTAGGCGCTTTGGTAGCGGGCGCCAAATACCGCGGTGAATTCGAAGATCGCTTGAAGGGTGTAATTAAAGAAGTCATTGATAGCGACGGAAAAATTATTCTTTTCATAGACGAAATTCACACCCTGGTAGGTGCCGGAAAATCTGAAGGCGCCATGGATGCGGGGCAATTGCTAAAACCAGCTTTAGCTCGAGGGGAACTTCATTGCATTGGTGCCACTACGCTCGATGAGTACCGGAAATACATTGAGAAAGATGCGGCTCTTGAGCGGCGCTTTCAAACCGTGCTTGTAGACGAACCCACGGTCGATGAAGCCACGACGATTTTGCGGGGCCTTAAGGAAAAATATGAAGTTCATCATGGTGTACGCATAACAGATTCTGCAATTCTAGCGGCCGTAAAACTATCGCATCGCTATATTACGTCGCGTTTTTTACCCGACAAAGCGATCGATCTAATTGATGAAGCGGCTAGCAAACTGAGTATTGAAATTAAATCAGTGCCCGAAGAAATCGATGAAATTGAACGAAAAATGATGCAGTTAAAAATAGAAAAAGAAGCTCTAAAGAAAGAATCAGATCCCGTAATTTTGGATCGACTGGCCGCGATCGCCAAAGAACTTTCTAATTTACAAAAAAATAATCAGGCATTGCGTGAACAGTGGCAGTTTGAAAAAGGCGGCCTTGAAAATTTAAAAAAGTACAAACAAGAGCTCGAAATTTTGAAATTGGATATTGATAAAGCCCAGCGAGCCGGTGACTTGGGCAAAGCCGCAGAGCTTAAATATGGCAAACTCCCAGAACTTGAAAAGAAAATGCAAGTGATCGAAGAAAAGGCTCAAAATCAGAAAGGTACAAACCAGATATTAAAAGAAGAAGTGACTGCCGAAGACATCGCCGATGTTGTTGGGAAATGGACCGGTATTCCAGTATCTAAAATGCTGGAAGGCGAATCTCAGAAACTGCTGACTTTGGAAGCCAAACTAAGGGAACGAGTCGTTGGCCAGGACCATGCTCTGGAAATAGTCGGCGATGCAATTCGACGATCGCGCGCTGAAATCTCAGATCCTAACAGGCCGATTGGGACCTTTATTTTCCTTGGCCCTACCGGCGTTGGTAAAACGGAAACGGTCAAAGCCTTAGCTGAATTTTTATTTGATAGCGATCAGTCCATCATCCGCATTGATATGAGTGAATATATGGAAAAGCACTCAGTGGCACGCTTGATAGGCGCGCCCCCGGGTTATGTTGGTTATGAAGAAGGCGGTCAACTGACTGAATCTGTAAGGCGAAAACCATACAGCGTCGTATTGTTTGATGAAGTTGAAAAAGCTCATCCCGATGTTTTTAATATTTTGCTTCAAGTGTTAGATGATGGACGGTTGACGGATGGACAAGGGCGAGTGGTTGATTTTAAAAATACAGTGCTGATTATGACTTCCAATATTGGATCATCTGCGATAATTGATCCAACTATGTCCGAATCTGACAAACAAAAAGAAGTGACTTTGGCTTTGCGAGGGCATTTTAGACCAGAATTTTTAAATCGAATAGATGAAACCATAATTTTTAATTCATTGAAACAAGATCAGATCAGCGGAATTGTAAAAATTCAGTTGGCGGCTGTGGTCGAACGATTAAAAAGAAAAAAAATAGCGATAAGTTTTACCGAGGATGCGACAAAACAATTGGCCACTCAAGGTTATGATCCGATTTATGGAGCTCGTCCTTTAAAGCGAGTCATACAGGGCGAGGTGCTCAATCCCTTGTCTAAAATGTTAATTTCCCAAGACTTTAAACCAGGTGATTCTATTAAGGTTGATTTCAACGGTGGGACTTTTAAATTTAATAAAGATGCAAAATTATAAATCGATTTTATTATTATTGATGATAACGAGTCCAGTATGGGCTCAAAAAAAATATCCCTATTCATTTCCTAAAACGCCCACTGTGGTAAGCGCAAAAGATTCCAAAGTTACCTATGACGTCAGTGCCTCGCTTGGAAGTCAAAATGGAAATCAATATCAAGAAATCAATTTGGGTCTGAATTGGGAAATGAATTCATTTCTTAATTGGCGAAATGCCGTTTTCACTCGTATGGGACAAAATGTAACAAGTGTTTCGGGTTTGGATTCATCACTCAGGCTGCAATTGACCACGATGACGGATGATAACTCATTCGGGTTTCATGCCTTTGTTGGGCCGGGTATTCGAATCGCCACAGAAAACTGGAATGCCGCTTTTGGAGAAGCCGGTCTCATATTCAAACTCGGCGGCATTCAGCTAGGTGCCGGAATAAAAAGCATTCAATATTTTGAATCCAGGACGGGCCCTGACAAACTCGAGCTTCCAAAAAATGATCAACAAGTATTTATTATCCTAGGCGGCAGCGGAGTTTTGTGAATGGTAAAAGCATCGAAAGAATTTATTTCGATTGGGCCGGTTTTGTATTTTTCAAGACTGAATTGTCAATTGTTCGCTTAAGGGCAGCGAGGGTTGCCGGTTTTTTCAAATCAGAACAAACACTAGGGTTATAAGTTAAAAGATATTTAATTTCCTTACCTTTACCAGACCGAGCCACCTCAAAGAGTTCAGAGGCCAGATTTTGCGAGCTTTTAATATCACCTTCAGCAATATCTATATACGTTTTGGCCAAATTAATTTTTTCCCCAGAACCACTTAAAGCTGACGGATTTTCTTTGGAGATAGATATTAGCGCGCGCCCGACTTCTTGGTTACAAACTGAATCGGCAGAAGCCTTTTCTGCCGAATTACCAGATAGTGAAACCAAAACTAGCCCTGCGTACAAAAACAGACCTGCGCGTTTAATCATTGAGACTCCCAGCCCGACACTCAAAAAAAACGATTTTATTTAAATTAGAAACTTTTTAAAATTTCAGTTGATTTTACTTTTTTGGATTCAGCTTCGTCGTATGAAAAACTCAAAGCCCCTGGCTTGCCAGGTAAAAAAACTTCATAGTTGCAAAATCCATTGTAACAATTTCTCTTTGAAATCGTATTCCATTTTTTACCTTCGTTTTCAGTCCAATAATCAGCCGTGTTAACATCTGTAGAATCTTCTTTATGCAAAAGAACTTTGTCATTCCAAGGTGAATCAACCCCTTCGATTTTTATTAAATAGAGGCCTTGGTCACCGGTCACTTTGACCATGCTCATGCGACTGCCTTCAGGGCCCTTAAAAACTTTTACGATGGGAGCGACTTTAAGTGTGCTTTTATCAACACTCGGAAGCTTTTCTTCTACGGGCGCGACTACGACTTCAGGTTTTTTTGGCTCACAACCGGCATGAGTTTTACCTTCTTTTTTAACAGTCGGACAAACGGCGGCTTCAAAATAAGTACTATGTTGTCCATCCATTTCTTTCATAACCACCGGCACAAGATCCTTCATGCACGGCCCTTCCAAAAGTTTTTTAGCGGTCACATAAGGCGGATCTGTTTCAGCTTGTCCAAAGGCATTTAGGAAGGCAATTTGAAAATCCGGATCTGCGCACACTTTAATTTCTTTGTTTTTTATAATAGCCATATTGAACCATTCGATACTGACCCAACTGGCAAACACCCGCCGGGCTTTCTTGGCGATGGCAAAAGCCTCTTTGGGATGTGATTTTACATAGGCCTGCAGGGGTTCATAGCATACTCCAGTATCATAACTATTGTCGCGTGAGCATTTATCGAGATCATTCATGCTTTTGAATTTTAGATCCTTAGAAAAAGTCGGCAATGAAATCAAGAGAAGCGCGATAATTACTAAATTCCTAATCATGGGTTTATCCTTTTTTCGAAAATTAAAATCTTTGCTTCATCCTCTAATTTTAGAATTAAAAAGTAATTCTAATTTCTAACTAGGCCGACAAAGGTCTGTGTTTTGAAATTGTGTCGATTTATTGGCTATTATGTTGATTTGGATTTTTTTAATATTTTTATATACTTAGATGCCCCCATCTGGACTCGGGTTTTTTCTGGATTAAAATCGAAGTAAGTCTACAGACTTTCGTATTTCCTCCGATAGTCTAGGTGTTGGACTTAAATACAGGAGGACGTGTGAGATTATTCAAGACTTTACTACTAGCGGTGACTGGGTTCCTTTTAATGGGAAATCAATCTTGCCAGCAGCAGCCAGTTCTGACCGCACCAAAGGCTCGAGAACTAAAATACATAGTCGACGTCGGCCTAGTTAAATCGGCAATGATAGATATGCCAGGCGGAGAAAAATTTGACTTCGAATTTGTCTTAAATCAACAAATGTATCCGGTTTTGCAAAAAAGCGAGGGTTTTTGGTTTCGCTACAAGCCACCATTTAATGATACGAGTTCACAATTGGGATCCAATATCGAGCTAAGAAATTTAAATTTAGCAAAAAATGATATGGCACTTCTAGAACACAGCTTTGCAGGCAAAGTGATTCCGCCGTCAATTAAATCAGATGAAATTTCTTGCTTGGTAAATTTACCTCAGTACCGGTTATGGGGCACCGTAAATTCTTTTGAATTGATGAGTAAAATCGGCCTTGGCTTGGGCTTCACTCCATCAGGCGGTATCAGCGCTGGTGGAATGATAGGTGTAAATTTTGAAGTCGACACCTATCAACTCGATATGAATTTGGTTGCCGGTCACCCGATTACCTTGGGAGTCGAAGCCGCCACTAATGTAACGGCCAAGCAAACTCGAACTCAACTTGGATTTAAGTTACCGATTTATAATCTAATGATAGATCCCAGTTACTATCATCAAACACCACTGGCTCGAGTGTCCTACAGCGCACTGGAAACAGCAGTAAAACAAGTTCAACAGCAACTAAAAGATAAAAAAGCCGAATGGAACACAAGAGTGTTGTATGCAGATGAACACGTAGCCACAATCTTAGCCGGAAACGGACACAACGTCCAAAAGGGCGATGTTTTCAACGTATATAACGAGCGCACTTTCTGGGGCTCAAAAAACGGTGAAAACCCCATCCCCTGCGAATCCCAATATTTAGGATCCATCGATGGCGAACCAATTGCAAAAATAGAAATTTTTGATGTCAGCGACGAAATCTCGGTAGGAAAAGTAGTCTGGGACTCTGGCATACCAATGAAAATGGGCGCCAAAGTAAAAATCGCAAAACTAATAGAACCCATAACTATGGCATCCCCAACAACAGCAACCACAACGAGCCAAAACTCTAAACTGTCGACAAACAAACAAGGAAACTCAGCCCGTTAAGCACGAGTTTCCAAACGTTGGTTTTTAAAACTACTTTTCTGGAACAAACCCAAGGATTAGGAAGGACGTGTAGTTAAAATGAACCTCCAGCGCGCCTGGAGGGCGTATTCAGCTGGCGAGGGCAGGAGGCCCGAGTTCATTTTAACTACACGTCCTTCCTAATCCTTGGGCCCCGCTCAAGAAGATCACATTTTTAAAAACCAAAGTTTAGAATAGACACTCTGCCCCGCGCTTGATAGAACCCTCATTATGTTTACGGGTATTATCGAGTCCACTCAAACCATCACCCAGGTGCGCGAAAACGATCAATCGATAACTATTTCAGTTTCAAAACCAGATTTCTACAATGATCTAAAAATCGGTGACAGTATTGCCGTTGATGGCGTTTGCTTAACAGTAGAATCTTTTGCGAACGATTTGATTTTTACATTGGGCTTTGAAACCTTAAAAGTAATGGGCTGGACAAAAGAAAACCTCACAAATCGAATTGTAAATATAGAACGGTCGCTGCGTTTTGGAGATCGTATTCACGGACATCTTGTAAGTGGTCACGCAGACGGAACGACGCCGTTAGTAAATCGTGAAACTGTTGGTGACTGTTTAATATTAAATTTCCACTTGCCCTCTGATTTCAAAACATTTTTTTGGAAAAAAGGTTCAATCACAGTCAATGGAGTCAATTTAACAGTCAATGAGGTCGAATTGAATTTATTTTCAGTTTGCCTTATCCCAGAAACTCTAAAGAAAACAAATTTGGAGACTATAAAAATCGGCCAACGAGTTAGTTTTGAATGTGATTATTTTATGAAAGGATTCTTAAGCGCTAAACAGCTTACAGAAGGTCAATATGAAATCTAGTTTCCATTCCACTTCAGAAATTCTAGCCGATTTCAAACAAGGACACATGGTGATTCTTGTTGATGATGAAGACCGTGAAAATGAAGGTGATATTATTATCGCAGCAGATTTTATAACAGCGGACGCAATCAATTTTATGTCCAGAAATGCGCGCGGATTAATTTGTTTAGCATTGCATCCTGATCAAGTTGCGCGATTGCAATTGCCTCAGATGGTGAGCGAAGAAAAAAATTCTTCACCAAACAGAACGGCGTTTACAGTCAGTATCGAAGCTTCTGTCGGCGTAACTACAGGAATATCGGCCCATGATCGCGCTCTAACCGTAAAAGCCGCCTCCAATCCTTTAGCAAAACCGTCTGATGTGCAAATGCCAGGACATATTTTTCCAATTCGAGCACAAAAAGATGGCGTCTTAGTTAGAAATGGTCATACCGAGGCCGGAGTCGACTTAGCCATTTTATCAGGCCTTAACCCCGCCGCAGTTATTTGCGAAGTTATTAACGATGATGGCACGATGGCCCGAGTGGGCGATCTTTTAAAATTTGCAGAACGATTTAAAATCAAAGTCGGTACAATCAAAGACTTGGTTTCGTTTAGAAAATCAAACAACCAATAAAATTTTATCTTTCAAAAAATATTAAGGTACCATTGGGAATCGCACTGGGAACAACTTCATCGCCAGTCATAATTTTACCAGTAGGACCGGGCAGCCGATATAAGGTAGCCGGTGAATTCCATCGTTTTTTTGTGATACTAAACGCGGATCGAAGTTTAGAAACGGAACCGCCATAGACATACCCTAACAATAGTCTGGTTCCATTAGGAAGAGTGTTTAAAAGTTTTGGATGTATATACATCATTTCCAAACCTGTAAATACACGGCCATCTTTCAAAAAATAAATAGTCGTGCTTTTATCAAAATCTTGACCTGCAATATTAATTGCGGAAACGCCATCTTTTCCAATCTCTTTAAAATCCACTGTTTCTTGTGCCGGATCTGATTCGCTGGTATTTTCTTCTTTAGCAGCGGCTTCCTTGGCAAATGTCACTTTGGTTCCAGAAGGAATTAAATTCCAATCGGTAACTTTATCTCCGCGGATCTGAGTTTTGTTTGGCAAAGTATAAACAGTCAAAGCATCATCATATTTTTCACGCGCAATAAACCAGGCAGATCGATTTTTTGAAATGATATTTGAATTCGGACTTTCGTAAATGACCTGGGCCGTTTGAATGGGGTCAACGTTGTGATTGTAAAGAATAAAAAACAAATACGGATCCGCATTTTTAAATCGACCTGATTCAAGATCAGGATCTCCTGTCGGGCCGGGGCCAATTCCCAAACGTCGTCTTAGCTGGGGATCGGCCATCAGCATGCCACAACGTTTGCGACCACGATGGGCCTGGGAATGCCAACGGTTGGGAACACCGTAAGCGACCATAGAATGAGTTAGAATGTTTTCATCGGTAATATGGTGGCGCTTTTTAAGCTCATGCAGTAAATTGCCTAAAGATCTTTCTTGAGCGACTTCAAGAGGCTTATTATGAAAGCCGACCATTTCAATTCCAATAGATACTTCGTCTACACGAGGTCGTCCATGCCAAAGGCTACGGCCAGAGTGACGAGCAATTCTGTTCTCTTCGATGATTTTGTAAACCTGCCCTTGTCTATCAATCATGTAATGTATCTCGCCGCGTGCGCGCAACTTAGCTAGGGCACTAGTGGCTTCGGCTTCCGTAGTGTGCAAGACAATGTATTTTATTTCACTCAATTCGGGCCTTCGATTGTTCAACGGACTGATTGCATTAATAAGCGACAGGGACGCAAATACCCCAATTGAAAAAAGCAATAATTGAGGCCAAATTTTTAGAAACGACATGGTTTGTTTCCGATGTTAATGTCTAAGAGGGTTCAACTGCTATTTCAAGACCATCTAAAGTCAAATTTAAGCGGGCCTGACTGACCAAGTTTTGATCAATGGATTTTTTTTGGAAGACATATTCAGGCATTCAGAATCATGCCTTCGATTACGCTGAAATATTCCACTGAATTATTAGGCTAAAAAATGGGTTTCTTTTGCAATCTCCGTTTCATTGGCCCTTTTAGCCCAGCTCCGCAATTGGGTAAATTCCGATAGCCAACCTTCATTAGCAAAGCGCAAATCCAAATAGCCTAACATCGAAATCGCGCTGATCTCAGCAATTCCCCAGGGCTCCTTCAAAAGATGAATTTGAGATTCAAAGTAGGCAAGACCATTTTCAATTTTCTCTTTTTGTCGCGAATCAAAACCAAGATCTTGCTTCTCGCTAGGCCTCAGCGATTCCAACCGTCGTAAAACTGAAGCATCCATCACGCCGTCGGCAATAGACTGAAATTGCAAAGCCTGCCAGCGGGATCCATCAACGGGAATTACTTTTTTAGAAGTCGAAATCGAATCAAGATAGTCAACGATTACAGGCGAATTAGAAAGTAAAAATCCATCGCGTGTTTTTAAAGCTGGAATTTTAACAAGCGGGTTAATCTCTTTATAGCGAGGGTCTTTAAACACGTCCACATTTTCAAGCTCAATTTCTTTGTCCAATCCAAGGATCAAAGCCGCTAATCTCACTTTTCGGGCAAAAGGCGACGTGATGGCATAATACAATTTCATAAAAAGCTCCTTGATCGATATTATTTTGGCCCAAGTTTATACTGATTTCTTGGAATGGCTAGATTTTTGTGGTTTATTCAAAGCCTATGAAAAAGACAAAAAAAGTGTTCAAACATTCGGTGGCCGTCGTGGTTTCCCGCTTCAATGAAGAGATTACTCAAAAATTGGAAGAGGGCGCTTTAGATTATTTAGACGAATGCGAAAGCGTTCACGTCGAAGTTTTTCGCGTTCCCGGAGCTGTGGAAATTCCGCTTACCTGCCAGTGGGTTTTAAATCGTGGCTTCGACGGAGTCGTGGCTTTGGGTGCTGTAATTCGCGGTGAAACTTCGCATTATGATTATGTTTGCAATAGCGTTACGGATGGAATCACTCAGTTGATGCTAAAGACCGGCAAACCAATTGCGTTTGGTGTGTTGACAACTGAAAATGAGGAACAGGCATTGGCTCGCGTTGGCGGTAAACATGGCCACAAAGGCCGCGACGCCGCGCAGACGGTGATGGAAATGATTGGCCTAGGTAAAACTCTTAAAAAGAGCAAAAAATAGTTGATGACTGAGGAAAATAAAAAGCCAGATAACCAAACGCAATTTGATAACAAAAAAGGACTTTTGTTTGACCCCTCGCAAATTGCTGGTGCCGTTTCAAAAGAAATTAGAAAACGTAAACGCGAAATTATAATCGTATTCGTTTTGTCTGTCATATTTGTTTTTCTAACTTGGTTTGAAATTCGTTTATTTTCAACGTCTCAGCAATTGCCCTTCGTGCACAGCATATTCTTTTTTGGTCTAGTTAATTTCAACATCGTTATTTTGCTTCTCTTGGTATTTTTGATTTTTAGAAATGTAATGAAGGTATTTGTCGAACGGCGAAGCGGCATTTTTGGCAGTAGTCTAAAAGCGAAACTAATAGCATCGTTCGTTTCCTTTAGTGCGATTCCGACAATTCTGATTTTTATTATTTCGGTATTTTATATCAATTCTAGTTTTGACAAATGGTTCAGCGTCAAAATGGTGGGCGTACTAAAAAGTTCACTCGAAGTTCAAAATTTTTATTATTTCAACGAAAAGAAAAAAAACTACCATTTTGCTCACGAAGTAGCGCGCTACATTCGCAACATGAACGATCGCAAAACAATGCTTAAGAAAATTAAAACGCTGCAGCAAGAATACCTGGTTGATGCGATCGAATATTACCCCGGCATTTTTGGTGAAAGAATCTTATCGACGCTTGAAAATGCCCAGGTAGATGAAATCCCCAAGGTGTCGCTTGATTTCCTTCAAAAGGGCGTGAAAAACCAAGTCGAAAGTTCGACAATTCACCAGTATGGCGAAGGCAATTTGGTGCGCGTGATTGTTCCCATTCAAGAGGGCAGTGATCGCGGTGCCGTAGTTGTTTCGTCTTTTGTCCCTCTTTCGCTGATATCAAGGATGAACGACGTGGCCAGTGCGTATGATGAGTTTCGCGATATCAACCCGTTGGAATATCCGCTTAAGTCCATCTATCTAATTATTTTGATTTTGATTACCTTAGTGATTTTAATGGCGGCCATTTGGTTTGGCTTTCACCTGGCCAAACAATTATCCATTCCACTGGTTCAGTTGGGCAAAGCGACGTCCATGATTGCGCAGGGTGAATACACTCAGATATCGGTTAACACGGGCAGTGAAGAAATGGCTCAGCTAGTTTCGAGTTTTAACAGAATGACCAGTCAGCTTGAAAAATCAGAAAATGAAGCCAAATCAGCCAACAACAGTTTGCACGAAACTTTGAAATATATCGAAGTGGTTTTGAAAAATGTCTCAGCTGGGGTTATCTCTGTGGGTAAATCGGGACGAATTACCACAATTAATCAACATGCGGCTATGTTGTTAAAAATCGAAGCCAAAGATTTTATCAATCGTCCGGTACGAGAACTTTTAACTCTTGAGCAATTTAAAATATTCTCTGGGCTATTGAAACAAATGAACACATTCCAAATGGAATCCATTCAAAAAGAATTCCAAGTGAATTTAAATGGAGAGCTTCTGCCATTGATGATCAGTCTTTCGATTTTAAAAGACGAACACAGTCAAGAAATAGGGAAAATTTTGGTATTCGATGATTTGACTGATATTGTGACGGCCCAGCGTTCCCATGCCTGGACCGAGGTGGCGCGTCGAATCGCGCATGAAATCAAGAATCCGTTAACGCCAATCAAATTGTCGGCCGAGCGTCTTCAGCGTAAATTTGCGAGCGATATTTCGGACCCGGCGTTTCTTGAATGTACATCAATGATCGTAAACCAAGTGGACCAGATGAAAAAGCTGGTCAATGAATTTTCACAATTTGCTCGTTTGCCACAAAGAAAGCCGACATTGGGTAATTTGAATTTGGTAATTCAAAATTCATTAAAGCTATTTAAATCGGCCCATTCGCAAATTCAGTTTCTAGAGTATTACAACTCGGATATCCCAGAATTCAGTTTTGATCACGAGCAAATTCAGAGGATTATCGTTAACTTGGTCGACAATTCAATTGCGGCACTGCCCAGTGAAAAAGACGGAATTATTCAAATCAACACAGATTTTACACGGGAATTGAGCATCGCGAAGATTATTGTATCAGATAACGGGACTGGAATTCCCGCCCAACAAATGGCCCGTATTTTTGAACCCTATTTTAGTACTAAAGAACATGGCTCGGGATTGGGGCTTGCGATAGTTAAACGCACGGTCGAGGATCACAATGGTTTCATTCGAGTCAGTCCAAACGCACCCAGCGGCACCAAGATGATCATTGAATTTCCTATCTAAATAGGTAATAAAGATATCTATGAAAATTTTAATTGTAGACGATGAAAAACCGATACGAGACGTTTTAAGTGCCTCACTACGTGACGAAGGTTACGAAGTCGACTCGGCCGGCACCGGCGAAGAAGGCTTGCTTAAAATGCAAGCTTTTGCGCCCCAAATCGTGTTTTTGGATATTTGGATGCCAGGGAAAGACGGCATTGACACCCTAAAGGAAGGGCGCCAGAAATTTTCTCAGATCGAATTTATTATGATCTCTGGTCACGGTACAATTGAAACGGCAGTTAAATCTACAAAGCTTGGCGCTTATGATTTTATTGAAAAACCACTTTCCATTGATAAAATCGTAATCACTTTAAACAACTTAAAAAACTATTTAAACGAAAAAGAAGAAAAGACAGCTTTATTGAATAAACTTCGAAAAAGCTTGGCAATGGTTGGCGATGCCGACAACGTAAAATCGTTAAAACAGCTTATTTCTCAGCTTGCTCCGAGCCCAACGTGGTGCCTGATTACAGGTGAAAACGGCGCCGGGAAAAATCTGGTGGCACAAAATATTCATTACTTTAGTCCCCGCGCTTCTCATCCCTTCATTGAGTTTAATTGCGCCTCAGTTTCTGAAGAATTAATTGAAGGCGAATTGTTTGGGATCGAAAAAGACGCCTACCCCGGTGTGGATAAAACACGTCGAGGTAAAATTGAATTGGCCCAAGGTGGAACACTTTACTTAGAGGAAATTCAAGAAATACCGCCATTTGTGCAAATGAAATTATTGAAGCTTTTAAAAGACAAAAAATTTCAACGATTTGGTGGAACTCAAGAAATATATTCTGACGTGCGGATTTTAGCGTCCAACACGCAGGATTTGGGCGAGCTGGTTCGGCAAAGTAAATTTCGCGATGATTTCTATAATTTACTTCAGACGGTTCCATTTCGTGTCCCAGCATTGCGTGAACGAAGCACAGATATACCCACACTAGTTTCCTACTTCAGCGATAGTTTTGCGCGGGAAAGCGGCGAAAATAAAAAAGTATTTTCTGAAAAAGCGATTCAGATGATGCAAGATTACAGCTGGCCAGGAAATGTTCGCGAACTAAAAAACTTTGTTGAACGGGTTTATATCTTAACGCCTCTTGAATACATTGATGTCCATGACGTAAAATTTGCGGGCCTAGAAGACGCCAGTAAATCATCGTCCAGTGCTGCGATGACTACTTTCCGGGATGCCCGGGCCCAATTTGAAAAAGAATACCTAGTTCAAAAAATCAAAGAAAACGGCGGAAATATTTCTAAAACAGCCGAAGTTATTGGACTTGAACGCAGTTATTTGCATAGAAAAATTAAGTCTTACGGTATCGAGGTAAACTCATGAAATGGTCAAAAAGTCTGCTTTACACATTGAAAGATGCACCTAACGACGCTGAAATTCCGTCTCATAAATTGATGATTCGCGCCGGAATGATCAAAAAGCTAGCGCCGGGGATTTATACTTATGGGACATTGGCGCTAAAGGCGATCCGAAAATTTGAAACCATAGTAAGGGAAGAACTAGAAAAGCGGGGCGCACAAGAAGTGTTAATGCCGATGGTACATCCAAAGGAACTTTGGGAAGAAACCAATCGCTGGGATGAAATGGGTCCGGGGTTGTTAAGGCTTAAAAATCGAAACGACAAATGGTTTTGCCTTGGCGCTACTCATGAAGAGGCGATTACGGATTACGTCCGCAATGATTTGAAATCATACAAAGATTTGCCGCGAAATTTATATCAAATCCAAACTAAATACCGCGACGAAATCAGACCCCGTTTTGGATTGATGCGGGGACGTGAATTTATTATGAAAGATGCGTACACGTTTGATGCTAATAAAGAAGGCGCATTGAAATCCTACGATGCGATGTATTCGGCCTATCAAGCGATCTTTGATCGCTTGGGCGCTAAATACAGAATTGTCGAAGCCGACGCTGGCAATATTGGCGGGTCTCAGACTCATGAATTTCAATTGCTTGCCGATGCGGGCGAAGACGCTTTGCTTGTATCTGACTCGTCTGATTTTGCAGCTAATATTGAAGTCTGCCCGGCCATTGATTTTGAGCCCCATATTTCAAATGCAGCACCAAAAGCTAAAGAAAAATTTGCAACGCCCACTCAGAAAACAATCAAAGACTTAGCTGCATTAACTGGCTTGCCTGAAAAGGAACTCGTAAAAACTCTGTTTTACTCGGCCAATACGGGCCTTGACCCTAAAGATAAGGGTCTAAAACCAGTCGCCGTTTTGCTGCGTGGATCCGATGAGCTTAATCCAACTAAACTTAAAAAAGTTTTAAGTTTACCAAACGACCCCTTGATGTTGACCGATGAAGAAGTTCTGCAGGTATCTGGCGCAAGGCCCGGATCGTGCGGCCCGGTGGGTTTAACCATTCCAGTTTATATTGACAATGGTGTCAGCGGACTAAAAAATTATATCGTTGGCGCCAATGAAGATGGTTTTCATTTTAAAAATATCAATCACGACGTGGATTACAAACCAACGCAAATCGTTGATTTACGACTCGCGCGCGCAGGCGATAAATGCCCTAAAAGCGCCGGTAAACTGCAAGCGTTTCGCGGCATAGAAGTCGGGCATGTGTTTTATTTGGGCCGTAAGTATTCTGAAAAAATGAAAGCGTCCTTTTTGGATCAAAATGGCAAAGCACAACCATTTGAAATGGGTTGTTATGGAATCGGGATTTCTAGAACCGTTCAGGCGATCATTGAACAAATGCACGATAAGGATGGAATCATTTGGCCCGTTTCAATTGCGCCGTTTCAAGTGCATATTTGCCTGCTTGATTTAAAAAACGAAACGGTCTTTAAAAAGGCCAATGAAATTTACGAAAAATTGATGGCTCTGGGTTATGATGTAATTCTAGATGATCGTGACGAACGCCCAGGATTTAAATTCAAGGATGCGGATTTGTTAGGAATGCCATTTCGAGTAAACGTAGGCGCCAAATCCTTGGAATTAGGCGAACTAGAAGTCGTTGATAGAAGTACAAAACAAGTTACTAAAATAGCTGAAGGCCAAGTCATCAGCTTTTTGGTAGAAAAAATACCCTTAAAGAAAAGGTAATTATGAATAAACGAGACGCCTTTGGCGATGAAATTAAAACAAATGAAAGTGACTTTGCCTCTCTATTTGAAAAATCAATGGAAGGCGGAACTCGCAAATTAAAAAAAGGCGACGAATTCCGCGGTGAAATCATTTCAATGCATGGTGATTCCGTTTTTGTTTCAACGGGATCTCCGATGGATGGGGTTTTGCCCAAAGCAGAACTATTAAACGAAGATAAAATAATCACCTTTAAAGTCGGCGACATGCTTGATGTTATTGTCGTTCGCTTAACTCAAGATGAAATCCTGCTTCGTTACAAGTCGGCTCGCTTAGCCGCTTCTACAACGGATTCACTAGAAGATGCATTTGATATGGAAATTCCTGTGGAAGGCCGAGTAACTGAACTTGTAAAAGGTGGCTTTCGTGTTGAGGTTCAGAAAAAGCTGGCGTTTTGTCCACTCAGTCAAATTGACTCAAAGCCCGATGCTGATCAGACCGTTTATTTGGATAAAAAATTTGAATTTCTTATTACGCAATTTGAAAATCATGGGCGAAATATCGTGGTATCTCGTCGCCGAATTTTAGATCTTCAGAAAGCAGAAAACGAAGGCCATTTCTTACAAAAATTTAAAGTGGGCGATATCATCACAGGCCGTGTGACCAAGATCGAATCCTATGGTGCTTTTGTTGAAATTCAGCCTGGTGTAGAAGGTCTTGTTCATGTATCTGAAATCGCATTTGGTCGGGTGCACAACCCTGCCGACGTAGTGACCGTTGGCCAGTCTGTTCAGGCCAAGATTTTAAAAATTGATGATGGCGATCGAATGAAAATCTCATTGTCTATCAAAGAAGGTGGATCGGCAGTTGATCCCTGGGAACGATTTGAAAGAGAATTCTCAATCGGCAGCAAAGTAAAAGTGACGGTGGAAAAGAAAGAAGTTTTTGGCTACTTCGTTTCTATTATTCCAGGTGTAGATGGCTTGTTCCCAAGATCTAAATGGCGCGAATCACCCGAGTCAGCCAGTTTTGATACCAAGAAAAAAGGGGATTCCCTTAATTTACAAATTGAACAAATTGATCCTATCGGCAGGAAAATTCTTTTAGGTTTGCCAGGCGATGACATCGACGAAACATGGAAACAACACACTAACTCTGCGGCCCCAGCTAAAAAGGGAATGGGAACTTTTGGTGATTTACTTACCAAAGCCCAAGTGCCAACCAAGAAAAAATAGGAATTAAAATGAATACAAATCTAATGATCGTTTTTATGAGTCTTTTCTGTTTGAATGCGTTTTCAGTGGCTCAGTCTCCACCTCTGGGGACAAACCGCTCTGAAGGGCTTCAAATAAAAGCAAAAATGGACTACGAAAAAAAAACCGATCCTGCTCAGGTGCCCAAAACAGAGCGAAAACAAACAGCGGCTCCGATCGAAAAAGTAAATTCCGAATCAAAGCCTGTCACCAAGCCTAGTGATTCAAAATCAGTGACGGGGACCCATTTAACCTGCAAAAATGGCAAAGAAGCGCGGGAATTACTTTTAGATAAAAAAGGGTCAGGCTGCGATCTAGTTTATGTAAAAGGTGGCCAAAATAAAAATCAAGCGCATCAGAATAACGGCAGCAACGTGTGTGAATCCGTTTTAGAAAAAATGAAAGCTACCTTGGAAAAAACGGGATTTAAGTGTGAACCGAAAAAAGACTGATCGACCATCTGGACGCCCTTCGGGGCGGCCACAAGCTAAAGGGAATTCAAACTCAACGGATCGCCTGGTTGCCGGCACGCACGCCATACTTGAAGTTTTAAAAATAAATCCAAAAAGTATTTCGAAAGCGGTTTATGTAAAAGATTTACCGCCTCAGCAAAAAGGTCCCTTGCTAGATGCCGCCAAACGATTTGGTTTTCAGGCCGAAGAAAAGGCAAAACCGGTTTTGGATGGAATCTACACAAATCATCAAAATGCCCTGGTCTGGGTTCGCACGCGGCCCGAATTTGACGAATCAAATTTAAAAGACAAAAGTTTACTTTTATTTTTAGACGGAGTCGAGGACCCTCACAATTTGGGTGCCATCACTCGGTCTGCTTGGTTGCTAAATGCCGACGCTATTTACATTCCTGACAATCGAGCAGTCGATTTGACGCCAACGACACATAAGGTAGCCTGCGGAGGCGTCGAGCATGTTCCGATCGAATCCGAAGTTAATTTTAAAAACCCGATCGAGCGATTCAAAGAACTGGGATTTTGGGTCTACGGATTAAGCCATAAAGGCAAAAAGACGATCTTTGACGTGGACTTGGCTCCGCGAACGATTTTAATGTTAGGTGCTGAAGATAAAGGATTGCGATCAACCAGTGAAACTCTGTGCGACGAATTGATTTCAATTCCACAAGCATCGCTGGATGCAAGTTTTAACGTTTCGGTAGCGGCGGCCCTGTCGATGTACGAGTACCGACGCCAAAATTTTAAGCAAAAAACCTAGTAAATACCTAGTTAGATTAGTGGGATGTCGAGGGTGCCGAGCAGCGGGTATGCCGCATTCAGTTACGTGCAAGTAAAATAATTACCTTTGACTCTTCCCGCATTTATTAATAAATAAGTTTGGTTATCTTTATCAAGGCAATAAATTGTTTTTATATTGATAGTAGTATTTGAAGTGCTGGTTTAGCTCAATTGGTAGAGCAGCTGATTTGTAATCAGCAGGTTGCGGGTTCGAGTCCCATAACCAGCTCCATATATTTGGACAGGTGCCCGAGTGGCTAAAGGGGGCGGACTGTAAATCCGCTAGCTAACGCTTACGAAGGTTCGAATCCTTCCCTGTCCACCAAGGTTTTTGTATTTGTAGCGGGTAATTGGGGTTGCGCCCAAAATGTTTAAGTCAAAACGATTGAACATTTTAGGCGCAATCCAAGCGGGAGTAGCTCAATTGGCTAGAGTATCTGCCTTCCAAGCAGAGGGTTGCGGGTTCGAGACCCGTCTCCCGCTCCAAATTTCAAGA
>JAYVPD010000162.1:0-20065 GCA_043757515.1 Pseudobdellovibrionaceae bacterium | reverse complement strand
TCTTTTCCGAGGCTTTCGAGTTCAATTATTTTTCTCTTTATTTCACTGACTTCTGTCACTAGGGACATTTATAAATTATCCTTACGTTTTCATTAATTTCTCAAATTACGACAATCGCGAGTTATTAAGGTACTTAAGGATTCTATTTCTGACAAAAGTATTATGATTCTAACGCCGATCACCTAGAGCGAAAGCAACCGCGCGCGAGTTACTTTTTTTGGGCTTTTTTCTTAGGTTTTGATTTGGTTGCTGCTTTTTTCAAGGGTTTTGCTGGAATTTTAGCCTTTTTATCTTTTGCAACCACTTTTAGGGCGATTTTTTTCTTAGCGGGCGCTTTTACTGGCGCCTCCAACTTTAGTTTCTTTGTAGATTTTGGATTTCTAATTAGTTCAAAAACTTCATCTTGCAACGTCATCATTCGCGCTTCTTCTACTTTATTTTTTTCGTGATCATAGCCCAATAAATGCAAAACACCGTGGAGTACTATATACCCCATTTCATCATCCACACTTAATCCATGTTCTTTGGCTTGTCTTGTTATCACCTGCGGGCACAATACCAATTCCCCCATGGATGTTGGATCATCCGATCCAAAACTTAGAATGTCCGTGGGATAATCTTTGCAACGATAATTCCAATTTAATTTCTTTGCATCGTTTTCATTTAAAAAAACGAGCGATAATTCCTGCGTTTTTTTTTCAGTATCAATTATTTTCTTTTTAAGAAGTTCACCGGCGATTCCCTTTATCCATTTGTTTAAAACATCTTCGGATAAATCCATTCCAGAGTCGTTGATAATATTTGCTTTCATAAAGCCCTATTTCGGTGATTGTGAAATATACCCTAAACCACCACCAGCACTTTTAGGATAATCGATTCTTTGATGGTATATTCCTAAAAGGATTTTGACAAAGGATTGCTCGACCTTGGATAGATCTTTTAGGGTCAAATTACATTCATCTAACTGGGCGTCTGTAAATTTTCTTTGAATAATATTACGTACTATATTTTGTAACCGCGTCGGAGTCGGCTCATCCAGTGACCTGGCGGCGGCTTCAATGCTGTCAGCCAGCATGACTAGTGCTGATTCTCTAAATTGTGGTTTTGGGCCCGGGTATCTAAATTCCTCTTCTGAAATTTCGGCGTCTCCGTCTTCTTTTAGGTCCAGGGCCTTGTTGTAGAAAAAGGAAATCAAGGTGGTCCCATGGTGCTGAACAATGCCATCAATAATTGGCTTACCCAGTTTGTATTTCATCCCTAGTTCCACTCCGTCTTTTACATGGGCAATCAGCAAGGTCTTACTCATGAATGGGGAAATCGAATCATGTGCATTTTGTCCCGCTTTTTGATTTTCAATAAAATACCGGGCGTGTTCCATTTTTCCGATATCGTGATAGTAGCTCATAACCTTTGCTAGCAGTGGGTTTGCGCCAATTTCTTCGGCGGCGGCTTCGACCATGCTCCCGACCATCATCGAGTGGTGATACGTGCCCGGCGCCTGAATTAACATCTGTTTCAGCAGCGGGTGATTCAAATTAGAAAGCTCAAGCAATTTCACATCGGTGGTGTAGTTGAACAAGGATTCTACAAGTGGAATTGCCATCATGGTTATCAGGGCGCTAAAAATTCCCCCTAAAAAGGCTGCGGGAACGGCAAAATAAATCTCTGTTATGATTTCATCTTGTTCGATTTTTGATATGATCATCAAAAAGCCAACTAACAAGGCATTAATCAATCCCGTGCGGACCCCGGCCCAATAAATATCATTTCGCTTTTTACAATTTAAAACGCCGCGAGCCGCCGCAATACCGCCTACCAAACACACAATCGCAAACGTAAAGTTAAAATCTTCCATTATGGCCAGACTGACTGACAAAAAAGCCGTAAAAAGCCAGACTAATTCACCTGAAGAAATAATTAGACCCACTATCATAGGGCCAGCGGCTACGGGGGCGGCAAACAAAAACACGGGGTGCGTAAAATAGGAGCCCCATTTTGAAATAAAGGCCGCATCTGCAATGAACATATAAAACTTAGACAAAACAACGACACCTAAAACTATGATCATCATTACAAAGATATCTTTTGTTTCAAATTTTATTCGATTTTGTGTGAACCTTCGAATGTAAGAGCTAAAAACTAAAACGGTCACCGACAACAAAAGTGCCATGGCCAGGGCCATGAAATCTTTCTTTTTATCTGATTGAATACTTTCGATTTGCTTTACAACAGCCATATCAAACGGTTGCACACGGTGGCCTTTGCTAACGATAATTTGATTTCTTTTTATCGTAATCAATACGGGTGAAATCGAATCCCTTGCGGCTTGTTTTCTGGACGCCAGTTCCTGTTTGTTTAACGTTAAATTCGGAATGATCAGCGCTCGGGCTAAATACAATAAGTTAGCCCGGTCTGAATCATCCATTTTTTCCAGGGCTTTTTTATCCAGAAACTGAAAATGGTCTGGGTTCTGTAAGTCTAGAATATCCTTTTTTTGAACCGTGAATTCCCTGCCCGCGTTTGATTTATGAACGACTCTTGCGATAACTTCGTCCTGGTGCGAGGGCACAAATCTATCCGGTGATTCTGCAATTTTTCGAGCGTACCAAAGATCCAGATTTCGAACCAAGGAATTTTCAATTTTTGGGTGGAAACGCAATTCGATCAACCATTCAAATAAATAATCGGCAAGTGACACGCCCAGCTCACTTTCAAAAGCGGATTTGTAGGCAAATAGTTCTTTTATAACTTTTTGCTGTTGATTGTAGCCGCGCGGCCAATTGAGATCGCGCATTTGATTTCGCATCAAGCGAAAGGATCGATAAACATTTCCGGCCAAGCGATCAAAGACATTGGTGTCGTAGTCAAAAACCACAGGTATGTTCGACTCTGATTTGATTCGCTTTTCTTCGGTGGTAACTTCGTCCACCATTTCAAAAGTCAGTGGCGAAATGATATCCACCGTGGCCATTTCGCCGACTTTGTATGTGTGAGGAATTCGAATTTGAAAAAAAATTAGGTACGATAAAACTAAGCAAAACAAAAGAACAGTAAAGACTTTTCTCAATGAAAACGTGGTCTCCAGCCAATTCAAATAGCGCCCAAAAATTGTTTTTTCTAAGCCCAGCTGATGCACCCAATCTAGATACTTCATGCTTGGATCTTCGTAGCTATGACGCTTAGAATGATGAATCTTTGAACTGACTGCCTCTTTGATTCGATCGTTGAGACGCGAAACGCGGGCGCTACCTTCAGAAAAAGTCGAATTTGGTTTTGGAGGCGTCGGTGGCTTAGAGTGGTCAGTGGCCATACGTTAAACACTTCGGCATAAATGCCTCAAATTTGTATTGAATAATAAGCGAAAATGTACAAATCTGGGCCCACATCGAGTCTATACTATGCCCCAAGCGCCTGATAATTTAAATCTTTTCGAATCTCTAATGCAAATCGTTAGATCGCTGCGTGGTCCAGGGGGATGCCCTTGGGATCAAGAACAAACTCACAGATCGCTGGCTCCCTATGCAGTCGAGGAAGTTTACGAGTTTGTCGAAGCGCTAGAGTCAGGTAACGACCAGCTTATGAAAGACGAACTCGGCGATGTATTGTTTCAGGTGGCCCTCCATTCTGCACTTGCTGAAGAGAGAAATGCCTTTCAAATCCAAGATGTAATTGCCAATGTGAATGAAAAATTAGTACGCCGTCATCCCCATGTCTTTTCGGGTCAGAAAGTGGACGGGATCGACGACGTTTGGAAAAATTGGGAAGAAATCAAACGGCAAGAAAAGAAAAACTCGCCTAAAAAATCAATCGGCCCATTTGATTTTCCAGATTCACTGCCCGCCCTTCAGCGAGCTCATAAAATAGGAGTGAAATCGCAAAAACTACAATTCGATTGGTCTAGTTCGGACGACGTTCTAAAGAAAGTTTGGGAAGAAATTGGTGAACTCCAAGAGGCAAAAAAAAATCTGGATGCTAACACAAACCCACAAGAAGATCTGGCCGCTGTTGAAGATGAATTTGGCGACGTTTTGTTTTCGTTGTGCCAATGGGCAAGGCATCAGTCGATTGAACCCGAACAAGCTTTACGTCGAGCTAATAAAAAGTTTGAAAATCGTTTTGCGATTATGATGGCTATCGTCACCAAAGAAGAAAAAAATTGGGACGAATTGAAGGATTCTGAAAAAGAAGGCTATTGGACTAAAGCCAAGAAACAATTGCGCACGCAACCGAAGTAATCACGTTTTAATACGCGCGACCCCAATCCTAAAATTAATTAAGAATTAATACCAAAATTTCAATTAGAAGCCGATAATCAGGGAATCGAGATTCAGGAGCTCTATGCGGACAACTACACCAAATTCGTTTGAAATTCATGAACTAAAAAATTTAACTTCAGACCTTTTACTCGTGAACGCTTCAGACAAAATCGAAATTCTGGAATGTGCTGAGCAATCAGTAACCTTTCAAACTCAAAAACTAAATTGCTCGGTGGCTCAGTTGATTTCTCTGGATGGAACCTTATGTGTAAATAATCAAAGCATGAAATTTTCTGTAGTTGGAAAAATATCAGGCTTAGAAAAAATTGCAGATTCACATAAGGTAACCATAAAACTCAATCAATATGACAAAGCGGTTTGGACTCAATTTATCGCAGCCCTTGCGGCCAAACAGGAAAATGTAGATAAACTTTTGACTAAAATCAAAGGGCACGAATAATGGGCGCAGACCAAGAAGTCAGTGATTTTCTAAACAACCAAATGGCGTTGATCGTAGAACCCTCCAACGCATTTTTTTCTGTTATTCAGTCCTGCCTTATTGGCTATAAAATGTCCGGTGACAAGATTCTTTTTGCAAGTACTTACAACGAGGCCGTTCGAATGATGGCGGAATTTAAACCAAAAATACTAATTACAGAATATATGATCGGAAAACATTTTGGTTTGTCCTTGGTCGAAAAGCACGATGACCTTTTTGATTCGTTATCACGCATTTCAATTATGGTAACAAAAGAATCTTCTGACAATGCTGTTGCTGAGGCAGCTGAAGAACAATTAGATGCTTATATCGTAAAACCATTTTCAGCAGCCGACATGCAAAAACGGCTTTTAGAAGTGATAAAACGAAAAATGCACCCCAGTCCCTATGTTCAAAAAATCCGGGAAGGCAAAGAGCTCGATAAAGTAAATAATCTTGACGGAGCCATGAGCCTATTTGCCGAGGCCAAGGTGTTAAATCCAAAGCCAACTTTAGCTTGCTACTATTTAGGAAATGGCTTTTTAACCAAACGAAACTACCCCTCAGCGCGGAAAGAGTTTCACGAAGGACTGACTTACAACGAACTTCACTATAAATGCCTAACGGGGGAATTTGACTGTCTAATGCAGGAAAACCAGTACCAAGAGGCATACAAATTAGCTAAGGTTATCGGCAAAAATTTTCCAGTTACATCGCTGCGATTGGGAAAATTTTTTGTTGCCGCTGTCTACACCGAAAACTTTGAAGATTTGCCAAGGCTCTATGAACTTTTTACCAATTTAGATTTTCGCCCACCCGATTTAAATAACTTAGTTTCATTGGCCCTACTAACTGCGGGGCGATTCTATATTAGAAAGAAAAATGATATCGCTAGTGCGATTAAATATTTCGAAATGACCGCAAATGTGAGCGGACGTAATATTGAAATTATTGAAAAAATTATTGACGAACTATTGAAGATTAAAAACTTTTCAAACGCCGAAGCTTTTTTAAAAATGGTTCGATCCGAAGATTTAGGCACTCCCAAACAAGTTCAGTTGCAGTTTAAAGTTGGCCGTTTTATATTGTCCCCGGATGCCATTGTAGAAATGGGCAGGAAAATAATGGTCGAAGGAAAATTTAATCCTGAAATGGCTAAAATTATTATTCAATTTATCGTGGACAATGGAAAACTTCCATTAGCTGAATCGCTGATTGTTAAAGGCGTAGCACTTTTTCCAGAGATACGAAAAGATCTCTATACCATTTTGGACGCGGGTGAAGCTCGCGCTAAAGGTTAACATAAAGCTAACGGCCAATATTTTAACTATTTTTAGTTTCGACACGATATTCATTTCGTAACATGCGAAGTTTCGTTAATTCAGCCAAAGTCGTTGATTTTAAAAATGGGTTGTATTTTAGCTCAACAGACAAAGGAACCGGCAAAGACGGAATATTGTTCACTCCCGCTTTTTCAAGATCCGAAAAAGCATTAACATCAACCAGTCCATTTTTAACACAAAAGGCCAGGTTTTGCTGAGTGTATTCATGGGTACAAAAAACCTGTGTTTCAGGGGGCAAAGCTTTTAGTGTCTGCATACTTTGGAATAGCTCATCAAAGGTCCCCTGGAAAATCCGACCGCAGCCGAAGCGAAATAAAATATCACCGCAAAACAGAATTTTTTGAGCCATTTCAAAAAAACAAATATGGTCTGCCAAATGCCCAGGTGTTTTGAAAACTTTAAACGAGCGCTCATTGAAGGTAAAAAAGGTATTTTCGCTAGGACAATTTGAAAAATCGATCTTTTGAATATCTGGATAAATATCCCGTACCCGATCAACCCCGCCAATATGATCGGGATGCGAATGAGTTATCAATAAATGGGTCGGCTGTAGCTGCAAATTTTTTACTATTTCACAAACTGGCTCGGGCAACCCCGGATCTACAACAAGACACCTTTGCGTTTTGTCCGTTAAAACATAAACATAATTATTATCAAAAATCGGAACCGCTATGACTTTTGTATTGAGAACATCTGGGTACTCGGTAATATAATATGGCTTCATTTCTATTTTTAGAATAGCCTATATTCAGACCCTATTGAAACCATTATTTACTTTCTTGAAAGAGGCCCTATGTCGGACAGACGATTTCTAAGATACCAGCCGGACCCACAATCTATTGCACTGATCGATACAAAAGCCACCGGCCGCGAATTTAAGCCTACAATCACTGCGATCATCCTGAATGAATCCTACTCTGGCTGTGCTATCGTTTTTGCCGACAACGAAATCTTCAAAAAAGGCAGCAAAATTAAAATTAAAATTGGCCCTTTGGAGATTATGAAAGCCGAAGTAGCTTGGTGCAAAATTTTAGAAGAAAATATTCAAAAAATCGGCATTCGACTAGAAGAGTAATCCTCTACCGAATCTTAATTTCTGCTTTATTAAGAATTCCATTGGCGGCATCCCGAATCTGAATTTCCATTTTTTTTCGAGACCAATCTACGGATAACAGCCCAAAATTTTCGGCTTTGATAGGATCAGCGCTCGGGCCCTTGGCTAGCTCACTCGAATCGGTCGCCGTTAAACCACCCGAAGTAAAATCGTAAAGCGTTCCCCAACCCTTAATTTCCTTTTTTGCCACCGCCCAATTTCGTCCACCACTAACAATAAACAAATTGTGCGCCTGAGTCCTTCTAATCAATTCAAAAAATCGATCTTTTTCGCGAGGAAAACCGGCCCAGCCGTCTGTTGCAGTTTCATCCGAGATCAGAGGAATGCTTGAAACCACGATGCGAATATCGGCGGGCTTGCGAAGCTGTCTTTCAAGCCATTCCCATTGGTCATTACCTAAAACAGTCGCTTTCTTATCATCATTTAGAAATACTTTAGTGGTTCCAGCCGCGCCGGGATCATCTACTTTTTTAAGAGCTGATTTAAACGACCGCGTATCAAGTAAAATAACTTGAAAGGTAGAGGACTTTTTACGTACCCCACCCAATATTTTTGCGTGGTAAATTCCCTTTTGATTAACTTTTAACGAATCTTTTACGTAGGACCATTGATATAAAAATTCACGGCGAGCATCATCTTTGTCGGCATTTTCAACTACACCGATCTTCACTCCAAAGTCATTTTCATCCCAAGTAGCCATCATTGGTACAAGTTCTCGAAAGTGTCTAAACTCGGGAATCAAATCCAGTTTTTTATATTGGGCACTGATAGGTTTGCTTTCAGGTTGAGCCGTATTTATCGTGTTTCCGGCCAATATGAATAAGTCCGGATTACTTTTAAAAATAACATCCCAAATGGGCTGCGGCTTGTTCTGATTTAGATTGGATCCAAATGCAATAATTTCCGGTGCATTCGCAAAATCAAAACCCCGCGGAACAAGCGTTTCATCTTTGGGTCTTTGCTTTTTTCCGTCCGTTTGTTTGGCTCCGTCGTCTTTTGTTGCTTCGGCTTTTCTAACCGACGTTTGGCACTGTACCGACGCTAATACTATTCCTATGATTAAAACAACAAATCGAATTCCTAACGTCACTTTTTACCTCTGTCCATTTAGGCCCAATTAGATAGGCATTTAAAAACTATCTACGCTCAGAAATCGATGTGACTTTTCTTTGCGGCGCTCCGATGTACTCGCTTAGCGGTCGAATAATTCTATTGTTTGCTGCCTGCTCCATAATATGAGCCGACCATCCCGTCGTGCGTGCCATAACAAAAATAGGTGTGAAAAAATCGATTTCAAAACCCATCATGAAATACGCAGGTCCAGCCGGAAAATCTAAATTCGGATATATTTTCTTTTTATCAATCATCACTTTTTCAAGTGTCTCGTACATTTTCATCCACTTTGGTTCGCCTGTCACATCAGCCATCACCTGCGCGTATTTTTTCATCGTGGGAACGCGAGAGTCCCCTTTTTTATAAACACGATGCCCAAAGCCCATTACTTTTCGTTTCGCTGCCAAAGCATCGAGCATCCACTGTTCTGCTTTGTTTGGATCCGCAATTTCTTTCATCATAAGCATAACTTGTTCGTTGGCGCCGCCGTGAAGAGGCCCCTTCAATGCGCCAATTCCCGCAACAGTTGCAGAATAAATATCACTTTCAGTGGAAGTCACTACCCTAGAGGTAAATGTAGACGCATTAAAAGAATGCTCCGCATACAATACCAAGGACACGTCAAAAGCTCGGACCACTTCTTTTTGAGGTACTTTTCCAAAACACATATGAAAAAAGTTTTCCGCAAGTGTTAGCTCTTTATTAGGAGGGATAAAATCTAAACCCTTTTTAAAGCGAAAATCGGCAGCTACCATCGTTGGAATTTTTGCGAGCAATCGAACCGCTTTGTCATAGTTGGTTACTGGCGTAGCATCCCATACCCGCTCATCTTCGCAGCCTAAAAAACTGACCGCTGTGCGAATGGAATCCATCGGATGACACTTTTTTGGCAATGCTTTGATCACATTTAAATTGTCTTTGGAAATCTCACGATACGAACGCTCTAGCTTTTCAAACTCAGCTAACTGGGCTGTTGTTGGCAATTCATTTTTGTACATCAAATATGCGACTTCTTCAAATCGACAATTTTCTGCTAAGTCTTGCACTGGATAGCCCCTGTAGACAAGCGAGTTCGTGTCTGCATTCACCTTAGATACCCTGGAGGTATCAATCACCGATCCTTCTAAACCTTTCTTCGTATTTACTTTTTCTGGTTCAGGGACGTAGTCTGGATTAATATAGTCTTGTGTGCTCATGGGGCCTCCTAAAGTTTAAAATTGAAAATACTTTGATCAAATTCGTTGTACTCTTCGTACCGGGTTAATTCATATAATTCTTTGCGTGTTTGCATATCACCAACAATACCTTCTTGGGTTCCATCGTGTTGAATCCGATCTAGTCCAACATCTACTGCTTTCATGGCCAACCGCAAGGTCGATACGGGATAAATCAAAATATTAAAGCCAAGATTGGACAATTGCTTTTGCGTCAACAGTTTGGATTTTCCAAATTCGGTCATATTGGCAAGTAAGGGAACTTTGACGGCTTTTCTGAAGGTTTCAAATTCTTTTTCGTCTTGAAGGGCTTCAGGGAAAATAGCGTCGGCACCGGCATCCACGTAGGCTTTTGCTCGATTGATTGAAGCTTCCAGGCCTTCAGAGGCTCGTGCGTCTGTTCGCGCCATGATCAGAAAATTGGGATCCAAGGTTTTACCTTGTTCCGCCGCTTTAAGTTTTTTCACCATGTCGTCTTGGTTGACTAACGATTTATTGTCCAAATGACCGCATCGTTTTGGATTCATTTGATCTTCCATATGAGCGCCGCTGATACCGTTTTCAATCATTTCTTGAACCGTACGAGTTACGTTCATTGGCTCACCAAAGCCAGTATCAATATCAATCAAACTTGGCAAAGCCACACTGCGAGCAATTTGACGGCCTCGATAGGTAACCTCTGTTTGAGTTGTAAGTCCAATATCGGGATAGCCCAAATCGTTCGATAATACCGATCCTGAAATATACACGCCATCAAATTTTTTTCGTTCAATCAGCATCGCCACTAACGGCGAAAATGCACCAGGAAATACTAGCAATTTTCCTGTTTTTAAACTCTGGCGAAATTGCTGCCGCTTTTGCGCCGCGGTCAATACTGGAAACAACATTAGAATATTCCTTTAGTGTCGCGCCTGTTTGGAATTAATTTGTCGATCGGGATTTGAACATTCAATTGCTGAACTTGATCGGGTTTTAAATCCATCAAATTTTCACATAAACCAACAAATCGATTTCGCTCGTCTTTGGTAATGATTTCTTCTGTCAACATATCAAATTTTCGAATGTAGTCTGCGCGTTTAAATGGTTTTGCACCAGCCGGATGAGCATTGGCCACACCTAATTCGTCAACCAGTTTGGTTCCGTTTTTAAAGGAAATTTCGACCCGGCCACCAAATCGTTTTTTATCTGGATCCTGCGCATGGTACATTTCTGTCCATTTTGGATCTTCCTGGGTTTTAATTTTATGCCAAAGTGAAATCGTATCAGGACGGTTCGCACGTTCCGGGGCATAGGACTTGACGTGGTGCCAGAATCCATCTTGCAATGCCACAGCAAAGATATACATGATTGAATGATCTAACGTTTCACGAGAGGCCTTTGGATCCATTTTTTGCGGATCATTCGCGCCGGTCCCGATCACATAATGAGTGTGATGAGACGTGTGAATTTCAATTCCAGTAATATCGTCAAAACTAGAAACTTTCTGTTTCATCTTAAAAGCCAAATCTATCAATGCTTGCGATTGATATTCAGCTGAATGTTCCTTTGTGTAGGTTTCTAGAATCGCACGTTTAGATTCACCAACCTCTGGAAGTGGTACTTCGTATTTACCACTTTTCCCTGAAAGCATATAGGAAATTACTGAATCTTCACCTTCATAAATAGGAGACGGTGCGCCTTCACCGCGCATGCAGCGATCGACAGCTTCGATAGCCAATTTACTTGAATGTGCGGGCGCATAGGCTTTCCAAGACGAAATTTCCCCTTTTCGAGACTGGCGTGTATTAAACGAAACATGAACAGCTTGTTGAATTGCCTGATAAACAATCTCTGTGGGCAATTGAAGAAGCGTGCCTATTCCCGCAGCCGATGCCGGACACAAGTGAGCTATGTGATCTTTTTTATGCTCGTGTAAGCAAATCGCTTTCACTAAATTAACATGCAATTCATAACCAGTAAGAATCCCGCGCATTAAATCTTTGCCACCTTTACCAAGCTGTTGAGCCACAGCTAGTATCGGGGGAATATTGTCGCCGGGGTGGGAATAATCAGCAGCCAAAAAGGTATCATGATAATCCAGTTCTCGCACGGCTGTTCCATTGGCCCAAGTCGCCCATTCAGCGGAAAATTTTTGATCGTTGGGCATACCAAACACGGTTGCCCCGCCCACTCGCGGATGACACAAAGCCATCGATCTCGCCGACGCAACGGGCCTTCGATTTGCCGAAGCAATGGCAACCGATGCGTTATCGATCATTCGATTGATTACCATTTCCAAAGAACCACTGTCCAAAGACGCGTTATCTGTTGCTATTTCAGCCATTTTCCAAGCCAGTTGATCTTTTCTTTCTAATTTTTCTTTTGAAGGGTAGACACGAACTAGATGTTTTTTCATAAAATTTCCTTTTGCTGTGGCCGGCTACAAAGGTTTTTTTAAGGGCCCAGCTCTGTAAAAATTGATGACCTAGGCTAACCTTTAAAGGTAAATAGGGTCAATGCTTAACATAGAAAATAACGGGCAGAAATTCTCGGAAAAAAAGCTCCTCGAAGGCCAAAACCTTTTAACATCCTGCTTACGGCGAATTGCACAAGAAATAAGCCCAGGCATGACAGAAATGGACGCTTCAGAAAAAGCAAAAATAGAATTAAATAAAAGCGGTTTCGGAAAAAATTGGCACCCACCAAAAATTCGATTCGGCCCCAACACTCTTAAAACCTTTTCCGAAATTTCAGAACCTGGCATCGTATTAAAACCAGACGACATATTTTTTTTCGATCTAGGACCCATCCTTGCCGAACACGAATGCGATTACGGCGAAACGTTTGCAGTAGGAAACAATCCCGAATTACAGCGCCTGCGCGACTCCTCCAAAATATTATTTGATCAAGTAAAAAAAAAATGGAAACAGAACAACCTTTCAGGCCAAAAACTTTATGACTATGCCCAAACAGAAGCGAAAAAAATGGGCTACGATTTCATAACCGAAGGGGCCAGCGGCCACCGCGTAGGCGATTTCCCCCACCAAGTCCACTATCGAGGAAGCCTAATAGAAATAGAAAAACCGGCAGCCCCCAACCGATGGATTCTAGAAATCCAAATCCACGACAAAAAAATCCACCGGGGCGCCTTCTTCGAAGACATACTGTAAATTAAAAAAGCCCTGTTTCTAACAGAGCTTTTCTAAATTTAGCATTTTACTATCGAGCTACACTAAGGCGGACCCGTCTCTGGGTGGTCTGCTAATTCCAAAAGCTCCACACTTAAGACTTGTTTATCAGTTTTGTGTTTGAAAGACGTTCGCATTCAAGAGCCTCCTAATGTTTGTTAATTTTCGATCTTTTTCTTTGAGGCTCTTCAGATATCCGGTCGACCTGGCATCGACACTCCTTTATAAAGGGTTTGAGTACTCTTAGTTAAGGCCTGTGCTGATCAACAGCACGTACTTATTTCGGCAATTCAAAGCTAGACTTTAGGCCTATATGATTTTTTTCTTAAAAATCAGCCAGAGCTAATTAAATGCTAAATAATCTAATTTTACGTTATTTTTGAAGCAAAAGTTCCGTTGAAATCGTCTCAGAACAAGACGTTGCGATAAATTACTTTTTTAAGCCTGTGTAGGGAACAGTGAATACGCGTGCACTCTCATTACCGGTGCAATATATATAAACATCTCCGTCTTCACGCGTGATGGCTTCGTTTGCCAAATTATAATTGTAGGTTCCAGGACCGACGGCCGCGGTTTCGCTCACTTTGAAGCCTTTGCTTGTGGTCACTTCAATTAGGCACGATTTTAAATGCTCGGCTCGCCATAGTGAAATAACTAGGGCCCGATCGCCCGATTCTTGGTAGAAATTTTTAACTGAAATATTTATTCCTGGTAGTTTGTAATCTGCACTTACAAAATAATTGCGAATGGTGTCATTTAAACACGCGTATACCTGTTTTTTTGAAATACTCGGATCTTGTTTTGAAATGGAACTTACAAAAAGATTGTCCCCGTGGGCAATTGAGGGAACGTTAAATATGAAATCATTCCCGTCAATCGAAATGGCGTCTTCAAATGCTAAACAACCTTTGAATTCAGATTGCTGACACGAAGTTGAATTTGCTGGATCAGCACCGATGCTGTAATCCGGTCGCACGGTTGGCTCTGTAATTTTTATTTGGACTGACTTTCCCATTTCCTGAGAAACTGTTTTTTCCACTTCTGCCAATGAACAAGTTAATTTTAAAACGCCTCTATACCCGGACGCCACGTTATCAATTGTGGCACGTCCGCCAATTTCGATGGCCCCAGACATGTGACCGCGGCAGTTTGGAATTGCAGATGATCCCCAGCTATAGTCGCCGTTTATTAAACACGTGTTTGGCGGCGTAATCGAATCGCAAATGCCAGCGCTATTGAAATAATACCCATCAGCACACTTGGTAACTGTACACGGACTCCATTGGCCGGCTTTTGGATCTGCTTCGTCATATTTAAATTGAAAAGCGTCGGTATAGGATTGAGACAGCTGACCGTCTGGCAAACACGTAATTTTTCTGTCCGAAATTACAGACGACCCATTTGGAAACTCAGTCTTTACAATAATGTTCACAGGAACAGTCACCGATTTTGACTGGAAGGTCAGACTATAATTCAACGTCAATCTCGTTACTCCATAGTTGTACACATTAGAAACTAAAAGATGATCTTCAAAGCTACCCGGCTCTAAAACAAAGGATTTGCCCGAGAAGGCGAAGTCTTCGGAGGGCAAACGAACAAATAAATTTGCGGTATTCTCTGAAACAAACAATCGACTCACTTTTACCGGGCCACCACAGCCGTTGGAAAGTGGAATATCCAACACTAAAGGATCGCCGAAATTCAATTTGAACACTATTTCTTTGGAGGTCACGCCTGCGCAAAACTCGGGTAATTGGGTCAAGGCCGTCTCTGCAATTAAATCACCTTTAGATATCAAGTTTCCATTTACGGTTGATGAATCATCAGGCGCACGCGTTTTAAGCGGCCCACAGTTTTGAAATGAAATAATGCTAATAAATCCAAGGGCTCCAATTAGGAATAATTGAAACTTCTTTTTAGATTTGGTCATTCGATCTCTCCGTTACGTTTATCCGATCGTAATAAGGGAAAAAAAATGAAGATAAATGTAGAAACCTTATGATACGCTTTGTAAGCTATGCTAATTCCGAGACTGCACAACAAGCCCTATGTCGATCTAGACTTTGACATACGGACCATAGGAAAAGATATTTAATTATGAGCGATCGCCTTCAGCTGCTTATCTACCCATTTTTTTTATTGGTTTTTGTCGTGCCTATTTTCGTAGTGTTCCCTGGACTATCCGCTGGCGAACTGCAATGGATGTCATTAGCTTCGATTGGCGGAGCTCTTTTTCTTGCGTTTGTATTGGAACTCATTCGTCCGTTCGATAATAAATTCAAAATGTTTTCACCACAGTTTGCCTGGGACAGTTTTTTTACCTTTATACAATTACCTTTTTTATCAATTCTGATCGACTTGTTGGGAAAATATTTAAAAAATCAACAAGTCCCTACTTTAGGATTCATTTGGCCACATGATTTAAATCCCGCCCTTCAAACTCTTTTGATATTGATCATCGCTGAGTTATTTTACTTTACATATCATTTTGTAGGTCATAAATCTGACCTCGTTTGGCTACTTCACAAATATCACCACCAGTATCGCGTTGTTTATTGGAATAATTCCGCCACCTTTCATATTTTAGATTTATTTTTGAGTATTTTCTTTTATTTTATGCCACTATTGATTTTTTCAGTCGGATTCCAAGTTCAAACACTATTTATTACGTTAAGCGGAGTCACTGGTATTCTAATTCATGTTAATTTTAATCATAGCACAAAATATTTTAATAAAATTTTTAACACAGCGGAATTGCACCGATGGCACCATCAACCTAATAGCATGCAGACCAACTTTGGAAAAGTGCTGTGTCTTTGGGACTGGGCCTTTCGAACTCGATTTGAAAAAGACAACGCCGAGATTTTGAAAGTCCAAAATGAGTCTTAAAATTAAAAATAAACTTTCAGAATCACTTTGCCTTTTAAATTTTGCAACTATCTCGACCACAGAATTGGAGAAACTAAGAGGTCTACTGGCTGAAATTGAAGAAAATAATTTATGGTCGGGTTGGCTAGACCTAGTTAGTCTGAATTCCTGCGAAAGTTTAGTGTATATCAATATCAAGAAGTATGAACTATTAATTCCCGATTCTGTCCTGACGATATTAAAAGACTGTTTTAACAAAATTTCTATTGAAAATGACCTAAGATTAAAAGAGGCAAAAACAATTTTCACAAAATTGAACGAGGCCGGAATCCCGTTTATAATTTTAAAAGGACAAGCCCTAGCAGACTCTTTTTACGGCTCCCTGTGCTACAAAAAAATGAACGATGTTGATTTTTTAGTTCAAAAGACCTCTTTAAATTCTTTGGAAACAATTTACCGGGGTCTTAATTTACAATGTGCCGCAAGCCTTGGGGGAGCCGAATTTAGAAAACAAGAAAACTATTCTCATCATTGGCCACCATTTTTCACACCAACACTCAATTGTGTCCTGGGAACCCATTGGAATATTATGACACCCCTATCACCTATTAAAATAGAGGAAATGGATTTATGGACCCATTCAGAAGTTCATAGTTTTGTTGATATTCCCTGCCTAAGGCTGAATGATTTGTACTTTTTTTTTCATTTAGTGGTTCATTTGGCTTACTATAAAACTGGCTTAAAAGAGCTCTGCGATCCAATAAATTGGTATCGAAGTAAGAAGGCGTCTATTGGTGAATTTGAATTTCTGGCGCTCGTTAAAAAGACAAATGCATATGATCCCGTCTACCGCAATTTATGCTTTCTCGATCTTATTCAGCCGGACCCTATGCTGGGGCGATGGATTCAGGCAATAAAACCCCATGCCAACAGTTTTGTTGTTCAAGATACGGCGCTTCGTTCGCGGGAGCTTTACTATTTAATTCGATCTAGAAGCACCCAAACCAGTAGAATCGAAAAAATGTATGCATTGTTTTCGTTGAGTGATATGTTCTATGAAAAGTTCTATTTTTTAGCTAAAATGTGGAAGCATTTTTTGGTTCCAAAAAAGGCGGATGTACTGCGAATGCAAAATTTAGCCGATGATTCAAATTTTAAAAAGGTGATAGTCGCTTATCTAAAGACACCCTATCTTTTGTCGCGTGTATTCGCTTTTGATCTGGGTTGGTCGTTGCACTTTCTGCTGATTGCCCGGCATCATTTAGATTTGGTGAAATCTTGCTTTCGGTTTTTGGTAAGCACAGTCAGCCTGGGACTCATCATCCCATTTCCAAAGACGCTTGCAAAAAAAATTAAATCTCTAAACCTGCCGATCGACTCGATCGAGCAAATAAAGAATAAATTGGAATGATCCATTTACTCGCACCGTGGACTCGGAATGAAACCAAAGAACGCTTTCCCGATTCAATATCGCCATTAGGATGGAGTGTTTTGCAGTCGGCTCTTAAGGTAAATCTAGCCTCGATCAAATATGAATTTAGCCTTAAAAAAATAGATCCAGATCAAATTGCTCGATGGGTGGATGGCTACCTGTATTCAAATAAGCGGTTTTTTAAGAAAATTCCTTTTTATCATTTTTCATTTCAAAGAATCTGGTCATTTATTGCTCGAATGCTTTCGACTTTTTGGTTTGCTTTACGTTCACCTTCAAAAAATGAAAGTTTAAAAGTTCGATTTCTAAAGCGAATATACACCACCGAAATTCAAGGTAAAATTGAAATTGTTTTGACCGCTTGGGCCTCGGAACTGCCAATTCATATTGATGTATTTGAAAAAAATGCCGAATTAGCAAATGACTGGTCCCCTCTAGATCCTGATTTTCAGTTGCTAATGAATAAAATTGAATCGGATGGTTGTGCTTTTAATCGGTTGGATTTTGCAATCTTTTTTTATAAGAATATTTTAAAATACATTATCGAATCTTTGAATCGTCACAAATATTTCAACGTATCCATCGAACATTTATCGTCGCAAAGTGATTTTCAAATTAGCAAGCATTTACAACATGTTTTAAGTCAGGACGCCCTACGTGGCCGATCGTTTGTAATGAGCAAAATTGGACACCTTTCGCTCAGTTGGGATATTGCACAGCCAACCTTTTCCGAACAACCAGTGCTCGTTGAAAAAATGGTCTTCCAAGAACGGCAGCGCCCATCGTCGACCGAACCCACGGATTTATTTTCCCATCCGCCACAGGTAATGACTTCTGAACTACTTGATCAATTCACTAGTTTGATCTCATGTGATGAAGAACATCGTTTTTACGCGTCCTATCAGTTTCCTACTGTTAGAAAACTATTATACAAAATTGCTAATGTCTGGCACTCTGGCCAATGCCTGCCGAACATTGAAGATATTTTTTATTTAACATTGGAAGAAGTATTGTTTTTTCATAAACAAATTCTGCAAAAAGACCTCTCGGTTAAAACAACTATTAGCTCAAAAATTGAAAATCGAAAACAGTATATTAAAAAATCGCCTCCAGACGCACTTTTTCAATTTCAAATTAAAAAAATAGAATCTCTTTTTTATACTTCGGGAGATTCGAAAGTAAATCTGCCTGAAAAAGCAGATGGCCCCTGGACTGGCCAAGTCGTCAGCCCTGGTAAAATATGTGCCCCCGTTTTTTGGGTTACAAGTTATGAATCCCTTACTCAGTGTCCTGCCAACGTTATTATTTTATGTGAAACCCCGTCACCTAATTTCCATTCAGCTTTTTTAAATGCAAAAGGAATCGTCTCAGAAACAGGCGGACTTTTAAGCCATGGGGCTATTATTGCCCGTGAATTGAAAATTCCATGTCTCCTGCAAGTTAAAGATCTGAAGAGCCTAAAAAATGGTGACTGGATTGAACTCAATACAGAACTTGGCCAAATAAAGAGAACTAAATGAAAATGCAAGCAGTTTCAAGAATTGCAGAAATCGAAAAAATTACCCGCTTGATGTCTGCGTTTAAGCGTTCGCCGCAGCAGTTAAATAAAATCTATGAATCCGACGCTGAAATCTTGGATTTTGGACTCGAAAAAAACATAGTGATCACGGCAGATGCGTTGTGCGAAGAACTCGAATGGAAACTGATCTCTGATCCGTACATTATCGGTTGGATCAATGTGGTCTCGAGTTTGTCTGATTTGGCAGCCGTCGATGCGTCACCACTTGGTGTTTTGATTGGCCTTAGTAAGGCCAAAGAACATGACCTGAGCTATTGTTCTCGCTTTTGGAAGGGCACACAAGAGGCCCTTGCCGAGCACTCGACATTTTTATTAGGCGGCGATACAAACGATTCAAAGTCGTTTCTTGTATCTTGCACAGCCATTGGACAGCGATCAAAATCGACACTTCTTTCTAGAAAGGGAATTGAACAAGACGACGCCGTTTATGTAACTGGACCAGTTGGGATGGGAACGGCCACCGGGTTTGCAAATTTTGTTATTAAAAATCAATCTGCAAATCTGGCCTCAGATATAGAGAAGGCTTTTAAACCAAAGGCCCGCTTTAAAGAAGCGGCCATTATTAGCCGCTATGCCAGTGCCTGTATCGATACGAGCGATGGCCTGTTGGCAGCAATAGATTTTTTATGTGAAATTAATGGATTTCACTGCTCACTTTTGTTAAGGAAAGAACATTTTCATCCGATTTGTCATCAGTTGGTCTCTCAATTAAAAGTTCCGTTGATTTTATTTTCAAGTATACACCTGGGCGAATTTGAACTTGCATTTACTATACCTAAAAAAAATAAAACGACCTTTGAAGCGGCGATGAAGCAAAATCATTTTTCTTTTTTTGAAATCGGACGCATGGATAGTCGCCTTGATAGTTTTGAAATTAACGCTGTCAAAGTGGATTTAAATCCCATTCGAAATTTGCTAAATGATATTAAAAATCCAGCTTTTTATTTGAACGAGCAACAAATTTGGTCCGAGTCCTATAGACATTTAATCGCTATTTGAGCAGGTCATCAATTATAGATTGCCAGGCATTTCTTTTATTTCTGGATAAAATAATCGTTTCTATACCGAGCTCTCGAGCCGGCGAATCTTTTTTAATGCTATCGCCGATATAGACACATTGCTTTGGATCCAAGTTGAATAGTTCTAAAGAATTTTTGAAATATTCTAAATGCGGTTTACAGCCATATGAATTTTCAGAATGTGTCATTCCTAAAAAATCCAGAGAGTCAAATCCACCCCATTCAAGTCTTTTTATAACATTAAATTCAGGCCAAATGGGATTGGTCCAAAGATAGAGTTTCTTTTTTTTCAATTTTGCTATTTTAACAAATTCGTGGGCATTGACTACCGGTTTAAAAAAATGGGCCCAGTTTAAAAAATCCAATCTATAATACTGCTCTAGCTCAAAGGTAATAAATTCGAGTGGAACCCCCGAACTTTCGTGGCAAAACTGAATCAACCTCTTGTAATTAGTTAGGCCATTTTCCTTTTTATTCAGAAT
>JAYVPD010000161.1:0-20175 GCA_043757515.1 Pseudobdellovibrionaceae bacterium | reverse complement strand
AAATCCTTTGAAAGGAGTTCGGGGGTAATTATGTTTTTACAAGGAAATTTACAAAACGTATTTGATGCACTTTATACATTGGGCGCTATCGATCCAGCTTTGAAAGCCGACTGGCAACAAATGAATAGTGAAATTGAATTTCATATGGATCACGTTTACGACAGCTTTAGAACCGTTAACTCATGTTCGCACAATTTTTCAACTTTGCTGCATGAGATGGAAAAAATGGATAAAAAAACTTTACAGTACTTAGCCATGGAGGTAGCTCGTGAATTCTGCGAGTATCAGGATCGTTCGGCTCTTCATTAGTTCAATTGTTTTTTTTGGAACTCTACAAATTCATGCGTGGGAAATTGATATGTCTCGGCGTCAACTAGAGTTTACCGACGTAAAAGAAGTTGATCAGGCAGTCAAAAGCCAAAATACAGTCACGACTGTATTTGAATCGATTTTTGAACCGTCGGGAGCCACGCAAGACATAGTGATTATGAACACAGATAAAGGTTTTATTCCCGAAACAGTCACGTTAAGGAAAAACCAGGCCTATCGTTTTCATATTGTAAATGTAAATGAAAAAAACAAAAACATCAGTTTCAAATTTGACGCTTTTTCTGAAAATCATAATACGGTTTATGGAAAACCAAAAGAATTCCAAGTGCAACCAAAGCAAGAAGGAATTTTTAGCTTTCACTGCCCTGAAACGGAATTTAAAGGCAAAGTAGTGATTATAAATTCTGATCGAGGTTTGGCCTCGGAAAAATAAGGGAAACTCGTGTCAACCATCAGTAATGTTTTCGATGATGCAATTAAACAAAATATGGCCGTTATTTGGCCGTTTATGGAAGACCCTACGGTTTCAGAAATCCTAATAAATGGCCCTAATGAAATATTTGTAGAAAAACGGGGTAAACTGGAACGAACGCCAGCAAAATTTCAAGACGATGATGTGCTATTGGCAGCAGTCAATTCCATTGCTCAAAGTGTTGGTCGCCGAATAAACGAAGAAAATCCAAGATTAGATGCCCGTTTGCAAAATGGATCTCGAATTGCGGCTGTCATCAGACCTTGTTCATTGAAGGGAACTGTCGTCAGTATTCGAAAATTCACTCAAGCCAAAATTTCATGGAACGACTATGTAAAGTTAGCTTTGTCCCCAAAGGGTGCCTTGTTTTTAGCGATCTGCATGCGACTCGGAAAAAATGTTATTGTCAGTGGCGGTACCGGTTCTGGAAAAACAACGCTCTTAACTTTGTTATGTGGGCACATCCCAGCTGGACAGCGGATTATCGTTATAGAAGATTCCAACGAATTGAAAATAAATTATGAACACGTAGTATTCTTTGAAACGCGACAAGCGGATGCTCAAGGAAAAGGCGAAGTGTCGATGAAAGACTTGCTTAAATCCTCTTTGCGCTTGCGACCAGATCGAATCATTGTTGGCGAAGTTCGAGCGGCAGAAGCCATCGAGCTAATCAATGCTATGAATACCGGTCATAAAGGATGCATGGGAACTGTGCATGCAAACACGCCTGATGACGCGATTATTCGCCTAGAAGCGTTGGCCCAGAGTGGTGAAGCGCAAATCAGCGAAAAAGCATTGCGATCACAGGTGTCTTCAGCGGTTGAAATAATCATTCAAGTCAGTCGGTTATCTGATGGATCCCGGCGTATCACCGAAATTAGCCAGGTGCGTGGTTTTCTTCCTGATGGTGGCTATAACGTCGTGCCCATTTTTAAAATTCCGCGACTTGTTAAAAAAGGCGATAAGCTGGAAGGCTTTTTAGAGCCTACTGGCAATAAACCGACATTCTATGGCGAAATAATCGACAATAACCTCTTATTTGATAAAGAACTTTTTGTGCCCTCGAAATAATCAGCGGTAAATCGCTTGAATACTCCCTAGGGAATGCGTTACGGATCAAGAAAATTTACAGAAATTCTATAGACTTACCTACACGCCGTAGTTTAAATACCTCTGTGTTATTTAGCTGTAAAATTTCAAACGCCTTTATTAAGTACCTTGAAAGCAAAAACGAAGATTTATCTATTGTTTATGACTCGGCTCCTATCGAATTATTGCAGGATCCGTCAGCTTGGATTTCAGCTCCCGATTTAGAACATTTGATTTCTAAAATTATTTCTCAGCCGATAAACGGCAGACCATCTGATATGGTGACTGAGGTGGGTCACCAAACGCCTTACCTGCACTCTTGGGGCGTATTGGACAGTGTTTTGAAAATGATTTCGCATCCCCGTGAAGTTTTTAAACAACCAGATCGATTTGTTTCCTATTTTATTTCTCCAGAACCACCAATTGAAAACTTAGTTAGAACCAATACCTCTATTGCTTTTGATTTACCCTTGATGGCTGAACAGTATCCGTTGGTTTCTAAATACCTTATGTCTGCCTTTGAAGCACTTCCGCTGTACACAGGTAAATCCCTTGGCCAGTGTTCGTGGGAACACATTAACGTTAAAATCAACTGGCCCACTGAAAGCGAGACTTTGGTTGATAGCGAAAAGATATCCTCGCACCTAAGCCCGCTTTTTTTACAAAGTATTATCGAAGAACTGCAGATCAATCAGAAAAACCTAGAAGAAAAAAATCGCGAATTGATGCAGAAAAATTTAGAACTTCTTAATGCGCAAAAAGAATTGGGCAAAAACCCGGATGCGTCGGCCAAAGATATCGAGCAGATTCAGTTGAAAATTGTTGTTAACAACGATTTGGATTTAAATCAAATCAGTCAAAATCTGGCGCGGTTACACGACTACATGGTCAGGGCCCAGCAGCTGATAACTATGTTAACCGGTCAAATCAAAATGAACGCCGGTATTAAAGAAATCATGCGACGAATTGACTGGGATCACGTGAAGTCGCAATATCCGGTGACCATTTTAGACAGTATGGAAGCCCTTAGAAAACTACAAAAGAAAAATTAATTAGGAGTACCTATGCCAATCATTAACAACGTTCATGCACGAGAAATATTAGATAGCCGGGGAAATCCAACCGTTGAAGTTGAAATTACAACTGACAATGGTTTTATTGGTCGCGCGGCCGTGCCATCAGGCGCATCCACAGGGGCTCACGAAGCTTGCGAATTGCGAGACGGCGAAAAATCACGATACGCGGGAAAAGGGGTATTAAAAGCGGTTTCTCATGTGAAAGAAAAGATTGCGCCAGAAATTATTGGATTGGCCGTTGATGATCAGGTCTATTTGGATAAGTTTTTGAAAGAGTTGGATGGGACAGAAAATAAAACAAATCTAGGTGCGAATGCGATTCTAGGTGTATCCTTGGCGGCCGCTCGTGCGGCAAGTTTAGAATACAATTTGCCACTTTATCGATATATCGGCGGTTCTCAGGCGCATAAGTTGCCCGTCCCATTGATGAATTTGGTAAACGGCGGCGCTCATGCCAACAATGGCCTTGATGTCCAGGAATTTATGATCGTTCCAACAGTGAAGAATTCTTTTTCTGAATCTTTGCGTGCTGGTTCTGAAATTTTTCACACGTTGAAAAAAATCTTAGGCAAACGAAATTTATCTACTGCTGTCGGCGATGAAGGTGGATTTGCACCGGTATTAAAATCAAATGAAGAAGCCATGTCATTGCTAATGGAAGCTATTTTGGAAGCTGGATATGAGCCTGGTCAAAATGTTTTCTTGGCATTAGATGTCGCAGCGACGGAACTTTATACAGATGGAAAATACCGCTGGGAAAAAAATCTGATTTCTGCTTCTGATTTACAAGGGATCTACCGGTCTTGGTCCGAGAAATATCCTTTAGTAAGTATCGAAGACGGCTTTTCTGAAGACGACTGGCCGGCTTGGCAGAATAGCACCGCCCAATTGGGTTCAACAGTGCAATTAGTTGGTGATGATTTATTCGTTACTAATCCTAAGCGAATTAAGCAGGGGATAGATAAAAAGACGGGCAATGCATTGCTAGTAAAAGTAAATCAAATTGGAACTTTGACTGAAACGTCAGAAGCGATCCAGTTAGCTCAGCGAAATCAGTATAAAACAGTAATGTCCCATCGAAGCGGCGAGACCGAAGACACTATCATCGCCGATCTTGCAGTGGCCATGAATTGTCATCAAATTAAAACCGGCAGCTTGTGTCGTTCAGAACGAACCGCAAAATACAATCAGCTTTTGCGCATCGAAGAAGAATTGGGTGAGGCCGGTTGGTACTGGGATAAGTTAGCTTTTTCTAAATAGTACTAAAGAAATTGGATTGAAGAAATCGCTTGCTAAATTCTGAAAGGTAAACCATGTCTCTATCAAAAGTAGTCATGCTCATTTTTTTTTCAAGCACCGTAGCCTTTGCTGACTATCAGTGGGGCTTTGCTGACATGAATATTAATTACCTAGATTGGGATGGTGGTACGGAAAATAAATCCACTAAAAAAGATTTTACATATGTAGAGCTTGAAGGCGGCGCCCAGCATAGCTGGGGCGATTTGTATGGTTTTTTTGATATTGAAAATATTGGTCGCACCGGGGACGATGTCCGAACGGCTTCCAAAGCGTCCATTAATTACTATTTGGGGCAGACCAAATTTGGATTGTATGCCCACGAATACAGTTTTCACTCGTTGGGATTTAGTGAGCAAAATCGAGTGATCGGGTTTGGCTATGTGATTTCTGGCGAAGGTTGGTGGTTCAAACCGTTTCTTGGCATTCATGATGTGTCGCAAACGTTTTATAGCGGATCAAATGGATATATGGGCGGCTGGATTTTCGGATATAATTTTTCGGCCTTCAGTCAAAAGTTTTTTTTAGCGGATTGGCATGAAGTGGAATTTTTAAGAAATGAATCCTATGCAGTCGGCAATGGCGGCAGCAGACAAGGTGTAAACGGTGCCTTGTCGATTTGGTGGACTATCACCGCGAACATTTCAGTCGGTGAACAATGGCGTTATGCCAACAATAAATTAGGAACTGGCGGGGATATGACGGCTTGGATTTCTACACTGAAATATAATTTTTAAATCGCAATCGACCATAGACTATAAACGGGCACAAAAGTAAAAACAAAACAGCTAGACCTCGTCCTGTATTGGGCGGTTGATTTTGTATCAGTCCGCAACCTGCGGCCAAGTTTGTCTTTGAAAGTTCGTCCCGGGGGTATAAGTACGAAATACCGTCCCAGTCATCTTTTGATAAAGACACATTTGTTTTTGAACCGATGGAATAATACATCAATGCCGGTTCAAAACTACTATGGCCTAGTCCTAACATATGACCAATTTCATGAGCAATCACGAGTGATTTAGACGCATCAGTGGCCTTTGTAATATCAGCGTTTTTTCCAGGCTCGGCATTTAGGACGAGCCCACCGTAAGTTAAATTTCCTCCATTACTATTGGCAAAACCAACACCGGCAACGACATTCCCATCGACTGAAACATCAGCCGAAAATGTTCCAGAACAAATGACCACCGGTGTATCAAGAGCGGTGTAGTGCATAAGTTCGTAAGCAGAGGTTGTCGAACTAGTGCGCCCAAGGCTAAGTTTAAGCCCACTGTTGGGCACTGAATTCCACAATTTGAAGGCTTCATTCAGACGATCCATAATATCTGATGGGCAATTGGTGGTGTTGATATTGACCTCAAGGGATTGCTCTTTCCAGCCTTTCTGTGTGCCGTTCAAAGTAAATCCATATGCTAGACCCGATCCCAGCAAAAGAGTCAGAAAAACATTCATCATAGAGGAACTCCGAGGGTTAAAGAAAGAAAATAGTTTCGGCGGGTGTTTGAAAAAAAAGATAGAAAATTAAGATCGGCAGCGAGTGAAAATGAGCCAAAATCATATTGAACTCCTCCGCCTAAATAAATGGTTTGTGCATTTACTGTTTTGCTAGGTAAATCGAAAGTGGCAGTTGATGTTCCATTAGGTAGATCGACCTGCCCACCCGAGCCTTTCATTTCGTACATTAAAATTCCAAGCTGCGATTTAAATTGAAAACTAGAACTGCTGCTGAAGACCAAATTTCCTTCAAGCTGAGTCAACGAGGTAGTCAGTCCTTTGTCTTTATCTTTATTTGAAATCAGTGATATTTTTGTGGTTGTGAGGATTGCGGAATATTGATAGTCCGAGCCGCCGGTAAAGTTATATTTCACTCCAAGCGAATTATAGAGTTCACCAAGAAAGTCTTTTTTAGCGCTGTTCTGGGTAGTGACCGAATTTAGAGGCAACGAAGTAGCGCCGAATAAAAATTGGAAGCCAGGTTTTATGCCCGCATGGCTTGTAAGTGCACAAATTAAAAACAAAAAAATTAAAAAAATATTTTTCATATTAAAAGGTTATTCGATTTGAACTTATTGGCAAGCAGTGGATCGATGGGTTTTGGATTTCCTACTATTGTCTAGCTATTTTGAATTCAAAAGAGACAGGGAAAAATAAGTCGCCGGCCAAGCACTGAGCCAGATCCAAAGAAATCGGTTTAATCCAAAAAAATAGAATATGAGACTATGGAAAATCAAGACAATCGCAAAGAAATACAAAACAGATTCTGGATAAAAAATTAAACTCACGGATGAAAGTTCAAAAAGTATAACTCCCCAGCAAAGAGTTCCACTCAAAAAAATCGGCGATTCAAACGTACTTGCGAATTTTTGAATATCTGCAAACACGCTTCGTTTCAAAAACCCTGGAAGGGCCTGTCCACTGCGCCAATCGGCGCTTGTAAGCTTACTTAGGCCCGATTTGAAATACGAATAAAGGGTGTGAACAGCAATGTACAAAAGGCCCAGCGTTTTTCCTTTTTCGTTAGAGCTGACTAGCGACACTAAAGTTCCCGTTGCCACTACAAAAGTCATCATGTCGCTACCGCCGTTAAATGTGCCTCGGAATCGAATACCAACTAATAATTGTAATACAAGAAGGGGCACCAAGAAAACCCAGTGTGGAAACATCAAGCCGAGGGCAGCTAAAACTATTTGAATTTCAGACATTTTTATTAGGGTATTATTTGAAAATAGGAATTTTATGAATAGCTTGCCAAATGGCAAACCCAGTTCTAGATCTGGGCTTAAATTGGGGTAACTCCAAATTTTTTGAAAGGATTTTTGTCTAGATAGAATATATATTTCCAAGCTTTGCGTAAGGAAGCAGAAAAATAGAAATTTGCTTGTTAAGTAGATTGCCATTTCTAAGGTCATTCAGTTACCCAATCGGAAACAAAAATGTCTTTTTTTTCTTTTTCATTTTGTGCAACAATTTTAAACTGAAAATAGTCCGAAGTTTCTTTAGCCTCTTGAATTTTTACGGCCATCAGGGACTTTAAAAGACGGTAGGACGAAAGCTTTTGTAAAGCATTCTCGTCCAAAACTGAACTAATAGAGCCTAATTCTTGCACATCTCTGGAAAAATGCTCGACGATATTGAATTGCGCTAGGGCAAGATTTACGCTCGGATTAAATAAAATATCTTTTACGTTTCGTTTTTGCTGAAAAGAAATGCATCGCCATTCTTGATCTGGTTGAGTTTTATAATTGAGCTCAAAAGTGTAGGCTAGTTGGTCAAAAAAGTTCCAACTGGGAAAGAGGCTGCGAATTAGATTCAAAAATATTTTAAATTGAAATGACGATCCCATGCTTTTGGTAAGGATCGCACTGGGCTTGGGTATTAGATAGCAAAAATGGATTTTTCCCTATGGCTTTAGTCCAGTCTAAATATTTTTTTCTAAAAGTTTAGCGTACTCTTGTTAGATGCTTATAAAGAAACCATTTTCTTGGACTCGCAAATTAATTAGCCGCCCTGTTATTATGATTTACGTGTGCGGCGCGTTTGCATTTATTAATTTTGTTATCAACGGTAATATTTACAGACTCTGGAATCTCAACAATGAGTACCAAAAAATGTCACAAAGAATGGAAAAAAATCAACACGTTATAGCCCAATTAAATCAAGATATTGCCAATATGAAAGACCCACTTTATATTGAGCGGCAAGCTATTGAAAAATTAGATATGGTGGAAGAAAATGATCTTGTTTTCGTATTTCCTGCTGAACAAGCGAACTAAATTTGGCAGCTCAGATGAAAAAAATGCCTTATAGAAAAATGACATACAGCACTCAATATTAACCAGATGATAACAAATATTGGGCCAACACCGTGTATAGTAGAAAAGAACTAAAAGTAAAAATTGACTGGACAATTTAGTCGATAAATTAGATACATTACTCTAGGTCGGGGGATTTTGTGGAAATAGTAAAATCTCAATTTGAATGGACAGCAAATCGAATTCACTCATTACGTTTACGTTTGGGTTGGAGCAGAAGTGATTTAGCCCGCCGTTTAGATTGTAATCTTGAAACAGTCAATGCCTGGGAACTAAGCCAAATGAAGCCTAACCCGGGTCAGTTGCCCATGTTAGAATTTATTGAAAAACAGGCTGAGCATATTTCTTTAGAAGTGCATGTTTGTCCCATTGCGGAATCTCAATTAGAAAAATCACATCGTTCACAAATTCCATTAGACGAATTAATTTAATAACCCAATATAGGATTATGATTAAATCCATCGGTGTATTTTTAGTTTTCACTTGTTCATTTGCCTACGCCCAAACGGTAAATGAAATGAATATTTCATTTAAAAGCAAATCGGGAATTATACTCATGGGGACTCTTGTCACCCCTTTTGGGTCAGCAAGCCGCAAGGCTTTTCCTGCCATTCTTTTGCTTCCTGGTAGTGGCCCAACTGATCGAAATGGAAATCAACCATCGTCCCTTATTACGGATTTGTTAAAACAAATTGCCGCGGCACTCGCAAAAAATGGAATCGCAAGTTTTCGTTTTGATAAGCGTGCGGCTCATATAAACAAAATGCAATGGCCCAGCGATGAAAAACAATTGGCTACTTTTTTTTCGTGGCAGAATCATTTGGCCGATGCGGAAGCTGCCTATTCTGCCCTGAAAGTGGCAAAAGGAATTGATACTCATCGATTGGCTATTCTTGGGCATAGTGAAGGAGGTCTTCTTGCTCTTTCAATGTTGAAAACGCTTTCACCAAACTCTTTGATTTTGCTGGGAACACCTGGTCGAACATTAAGTGCAATTATGACCGAGCAAATAAGTGCATTACTGGATCAGCAGAAGGCGCCACCCAACGTGAAAGCTGATTATTTAGCTAAGAATGAAAAAATAAAAAGTGAAATCATTCGTACCGGAGTTGTTCCCAAAGGCGTGCCAGACGGCCTGAAAGCGCTTTATCCCCTGTCTGCAAGTGACTATCTTAAGGACGTTTTAGAATTGAATCCCATTCCTTTTGCAAAAAGTTTTAAAGGGCCGGTGTTGATTATGAATGGGGCAAGCGATACTCAGGTCAGTGCGACCCGCGATGCCGCTGTTTTGTTTTCCGCCTTTGAAGGCAGAAAGGGATCAAAGCAGGATATTTTCATAGTTCCCTCTGCGAGTCATAATTTTAAAAAAATAGCGAACCCAAAAGATCCTGGCTTTGCCGGAGACTTTGCGCCCGCTGCGCAAGAAAAACTGGTTTCATGGCTTTTAGCCAACCTTTAACTCGGGTCAATTGTTACAAGAATCCAGGGGCAGCATTATTCAAATAGTTCACAAATTCACTTTACTTAAGGGGCTATTCCACTATTCTATCGCGAAATGAAACGTTTATTTATAGTTGATTCTAGTTCTCTTTTTTTCAGAGCCTTTTATGCTATTCGTCCTTTGACATCGCCCACAGGCTTACCTGTCAACGCAATCTATGGGTACTTATCGATGATACTAAAATTGATAAAAGACGAACGACCGGACTATTTGGCATTTTGTTATGATTTAAAAGAACCAAGCTTCAGAAAAGACATATATTCAGAATATAAAAGCAATCGGTCCGAGATGCCTGAAGATTTAGTCAAACAAATGCCGCATATTCGGAAAGTGTCCGAGATGTTAGGAATTAAAAGTTTTGAAAAAATCGGATTTGAAGCCGATGACCTGATTGGCACAGTCAGCGAGTGGGCGCTTAAACAGGATTTGTCTGTGTACGTCGTCAGTGGTGACAAAGATTTTGCTCAAATCGTAAAGGAAAATGTTTTTTTATACGATACAATGAAAGATTCAAAAATTGATTCGAAAGGTGTTCTTGAAAAATGGGGTGTGTCGCCGGAACAGTTCATTGATTATTTGGCGATAGTAGGCGATTCGTCAGATAATGTTCCCGGGGTTAAAGGGATTGGACCAAAAGGGGCCATCAAATTATTGAATGAATATACTGATATCGAAACTCTCTATAAAAATATCGACAAGATTGAAGGCAAAGTAAAAGACAAATTGGTTGAAAATCTAGATAACGCATTTCTTTCAAAAGTTTTAGTTACGATCAAAACAGATGTTCCAATAGATATTAAATTGACCGACTTGGGCTACACCTTGCACGTCACTCCGGAGCTAGAAGCTTGGTTAGACGAGCTTAATTTTAAATCCTTTAAAAAAACAATTGGTGATTTATCGCAAGGACGGGCTAGCGGCGTTGCGGCCAGTCCGACGGCATTGGGTCAAACCCAGAAGCCAATTCGTGTAGATGTTTTAAAGGTAACTCACTCTATCCTTCCGTTGTCTACCCAGCTTGATTTTAGTTCAGTGAAAATGGTGAATTCAATTTCTGATTTAGATCCCGATCGGTGTTTCTTCTTTTTATGGAACGAAGTCGTCTATGTTTTTGTCTCTGACACTGAAGTATTTGGTTTAAATCCAAGCGTTGATTGGGCAAAAAACCTTTCTGATTGGTCGTGGGTAGGATTTGATTTGAAATCAATCTGGAAGCGATTCAAAATCCCTTCGGATCGGCTTATCGTAAAATCAGATTTGATGATTGAAGCCAATACGCTGAGTTCAAAAGATTGCTCCACCTTGTTACGTGCTTTGAAGGCAATGGGATATCCTGATTTGGATGAGAAATCATCAGTCACCGATGTTTTTAAAACCCTTGTCGAAGTTCGCAAGGTCGCTCGACAACAGCTAGTAGAAAATGACTTTAAATCGGTATTAGAACGTGTTGAGTACCCATTGATTAGTATATTATATAAAATGGAAGCGGCTGGATTTGCCGTGGACTCTGAACAACTGGCCGTCTTTAGCATAGAACTCGAGCAACAAATAGCCGTACTCGAGAAAGACATTCACCTTCTAGCGGGTGAACCTTTCAATATTGGAAGCCCCAAGCAAGTGGGACAGATATTATTTCAAAAATTAGGTTTGGAATCATCTAAAAAAACTAAAACGGGATTTTCAACAGACAATGATGTTTTAGAAAAGCTCAGTCATCCCATTTCTGCTCTGATTTTGGAATATAGAGAATTGTCTAAATTGAAATCTACCTATGTTGATAGCCTGCCCAAAGATATTGATGCCTTTGACAAAAGAATTCACACTACATTTAGTCAGGCATTGACGGCTACCGGGCGATTATCAAGTCATGACCCCAATTTACAAAATATTCCAATACGCACGGAAAGAGGGCAGCGGGTAAGGCGCGCCTTCGTTGCAAACAAGGGAAACATGATTTTGTCGGTGGATTACTCGCAAATTGAGCTTCGAATTTTGGCCCATTATAGTGGTGATAAAGGGCTTATTCACGCGTTTGAAAATGATTTGGATATTCATGCGGCCACAGCAAGTGAAGTTTTTGGTGTACCATTAAAAGACGTAGGCAGTGATCTACGGCGAATTGCAAAGGCTATAAATTTTGGTATTGCCTATGGGCAAGGTGTTTTTGGGTTAAGCGAAACCTTGAATATTCCACGCGGGGAAGCAACTAAAATCATCGCTGACTATTTTCGAAAATTTGAAGGTGTTCGAGTGTATATAGATGAGACAATTAAGTTTGCTCATGAGAATGGCTTTGTAAAAACAATTATGGGCCGTAAGCGCATAATTAGTGAATTGACGGCAAAGAACCCTGCCCTGAAGAAATTCGGTGAACGAGCAGCTATTAATGCTCCTATACAAGGTTCAGCCAGTGATATAGTGAAGCTTGCGATGATAAAGCTCGATACTGAAATTAAATCTAAAATGATTTTACAGGTTCACGACGAATTGCTTTTTGAGGGCGACAAAGACACGTTAGAAAATGATCTCCCGATTATTAAAAAAACTATGGAAACGATTGTGCCTTTAAAAGTACCGTTAAAAGTGAACTCTCAAATAGCTTTAAACTGGGATGACGCGCACTAGGGGCCGCACCCAACAAAGACTATTTTAAAATGAGTCAGTCTGAATCATTAAATTGCGCTGAGTAATATTTAGTCAATTTTAGCCAAACTATTTTTTTATAAGCAACGAATGTCACATGAAACCCAATTAAACAGGTTGTGTTTTCAAGAAGCGTTTTACAAAGCCGAAAAATAGGTAAGAGATCACTGAGCTGTTTTTAAAAAGGGGGCTTCATTGAAACCTGTTAATCATTCTCATAATCTGCCTTTTCAGACAAAAATAGTTTTTACATTTATCTTGGTTTTAGCGATGGCATTGATTACGAAATGGGTATTTTTTTCGTTTCTTACTGCAGGTAAGCCAACAACAGCAGATACCAAATTTACAGGCATTAAAGCGCAAGTGAACAATGTATGTTTAAAAGAAGAGTCCAAAAGTTTGAAAGGCACCTCTGAATCCAACGAAGAAGATCAGGAATGGATCAATTTTAAAGCTCCTGAATATTGTAAATGTGTTTCAAATCGGATTGTTTCTTTTTGGATTGAAAAGGAAAAGCTAGGTAGCGTTTCCAAATTGAAGAATGAAGAATTGCCTGATTTTATAGTCACTCAGTTAAAGGATGAAAATACCAAAAATTTAATAGATTTCTGTTTGTCAAAAGCTCAAAGAGTTTCAGTTAAAAAGGTAACGGCTAGCGCAACTAAAAATTAGTTAAAAAAGGACAATTTTTATTCGGTTTCCCAGCCAACGACGCGTCCGCCTTCGAAATAGACGACTCGTTTTTCCTGTTTGAACCCTTCTGGTGTAGAAACCGTGCGGGCATAGCGCCACTTTTCATTTTTAAAAATTGCGTTTCCCGAAGATTCAATATTCACAGGATCGCCCCAGCTTTTTTTAACAATTTCATTGGGCATACCTATCGCAATGTCTTGGCTATCAATCAATTTTTTGTATCGAGTCACCATTTCAGAAGGCCGATTCAGTATTTTGGCTTTGATTACCCATTTTTGTTTCTCTTCATAATCAGAATTTCTAAGAAAGCTGAGCTTTTCTTCGTCTGTTTGAAACCAAGGAAGCAATTTTGAATACAATGATTTGTCTTGCCGAGTAACCAGACCCTTTTCCAGGTCCCTAATTTTGTTCTTATAGTAAATAGGAGCCGCATTGCCCGAGGAAACTTCTGGTTCAGTGGATTGCATTTGTTGGCGTCGTTCAAAGTGCGAGCAGCCGGCTGTGATCATCAATATTACAATTAGATATGGAGTCCTATTCATACCTTGATAGTACCTTATAAATCAAAAAACTTGCAGACTAGAGTTGTATCCTCGTACAATGGTCAAGAATGACCGAATCTAAACAAAACGATACTGATCAGGCGTCGCTCGATTTACTTGAAAAATCAATACAGGACAATAGTCCAGAGTTTCTTAAGGAATTGGAAACTATATCTGAAATCGGCAGTGAAAGTCTTGATTTAGAACTTGTCGATATTGATTTAATTATGGCGCAACAAAAAGCCAGAAGTTTTAAAGCTCGAGCTCAACGATTCGCTACTAGTTTAAGTCAGTTAGCCTTGAAAATTTCTTATTTTGTTAAGGCCAGCACGCTTTCGTTTATTAAAGAAAAACTTCCCCATTATCTGAAAGCCATTGCTGCCGGTCTTAAGGCTGGTCTGGGTCATGTGGGCCATTCAATTGGAAAAATTAAAAAATTTAGCCGAGTTCAAAAAATCGCGATGGTCGTCGTAATTGCAGGATGTTGCGGATTGGCTATGGTCCTGTTCAAAGTTTTTACTGTTGGACTCATAAGAGAAGATGAAAAACTCTTTGTTCATTCTATGGAAGAACTATCGGAGCATAAATATATTTTTGAACCCAATGAAGGCGAGCCGTTTTACAATTCACCTCGAGTGAGTCAGAATATAATGTCGCTTAGACGAATTGTAGTTAATGTTCAAAAATCAAAGAACTCGGGACCAAATCCGATGGGGGCTTTTGAATTTTTTCTACAAGGAAATTCATCCGACGTTATGGTTGAAATTAGTGATCGTGAAGCAGAACTATTGGATTTATTTCAAAATGAAATTCGGGACTTTTCCTATGATGAATTAGACACGGTCGAAGGTAAACGACGAATGATGGAAAAACTATCTCGCGCTATGAATGGGGCCCTAACAAAGGGAAAAATCACCCAGATCTATTTTAAAAATTTTGTATTAAAAAAATAGGTAACTGGCTTTACCAATTACCCATTTTACTTAAGCCGGTTTCTGTTTAAAACTCACAACGTCAATATCGTAATATTTAAGCCGATCGTGAAGGGTACTCTTGGGCATACCCAATTCAACCGCAGTCAATTTTTGATTTCCGCGATTAGCAGCAAGCCGTTTAAGTATCATTTGCTTTTCGATTTCTTTGATAATTGGCAACTGCGGTCCCGATCTAGCAGCACCCAAGTCGGATTCTAAGGTAGCTTCAGAAACGTTTTTGTCCAGCAATTTTCCAACTCGGATATCAGTTATGAGTTCGTTTGGAAACAAGGCACTGGCGCGAGCGACCAGATTTTTAAGTTCTCGGATGTTTCCTGGCCAACTGTATTTTTTAAGTTCTGACAAAGCGGCAAATGAAAATCGGACTCGATAATTTTTGCAAAATTCACCGGCCAAAGAATCAAAATCTTCCATTCTATGGGTTAAATCTGGCAATGAAATTTGAATAACGTTAAGTCGGTAAAACAAGTCCAGTCGAAATGTGTTTTGACGAATTTTTTCAGAAAGATTTTTATGGGTTGCTGCCAAAATGCGAACATCAGTTTGTATTGTACGATCCGAGCCAACTGGGCGGATTTCATTGTTTTCTAAAGCCCGCAAAAGTTTAGCCTGTATCGAATAGGGTAAGTCGCCAATTTCATCTAAAAACAAAGTGCCACCGCGAGCGGACTCAAAGGCACCTTTACGATCTGATATGGCACCGGTAAAGCTTCCTTTAACGTGTCCAAAGAGCTCGGATTCAACCAGCGTTTCAGTCAGTGCAGAACAATTCACACAAACGAGTGGGCCTTCTTTTCGTTTTGAGCTTTGATGAATGGCTTTAGCAAGAACTTCTTTTCCTGTGCCGGATGAACCCAGCATCAAAATTGGAAAATCGGTTCGTGAGCCATAAACTAAGCTATTGAGTTCATCATTCCAGATCGAGTTTTTGCTTTGCAAAGGAAACTCTGTTTTTTCATCGGGTGTGACAATTTGAAATTCAAGATCACCGACAGTAAGAATATCGCTGTAGTTTAATTGGGCCTCGGCAATTTTTTCACCATTGATAAAGGTTCCAGATTGGCTGCGCATGTCTTTTACAAATAGCTGGCCATCTTTATATTCGAAACGAATGTGCCGTTCACTCACATCAGCTGAATGGACGGGGTATTGACAGTCTTTATCTGTTCCCAATGTCATAAAATCAGATATGACGACGGCAATCCCGGCGTAGGAAAGAGGTTTAATTAGATAGGTCATAGCGACTCCTTTGGATGCAACCTGCAAGCGGAATGCTTGTAGGCAACGAGGTCTATTTCAATTCGGGCGCCAGGTAGACGCCTATTCATCTGTAATTTGTTTGCAACTGGAGGGTTATTCGTCTTAAAGGAATGTTCTATTCTAGGAATTGAGAAAAACACCCGAGGAATCCAACCCCTTCTTGACCCTTGATTTTGAAGGGATTAGACATAGGTCATGACGTTCGTTAAATACATCAAGAGTGCTACTTTAGAGAAAGATTTTCCAAAAACTGAATTTCAAGAAATCGCCATTGTTGGGCGATCCAATGCCGGTAAGTCATCGTTGATCAATGCGATAGCCAACCAAAAAATTGCCCACGTCAGCGGAACACCAGGAAAAACCCGGTTGCTTAGTTTTTTTAATTTCAATGACGATTTTATTTTGGTGGATATGCCGGGATACGGGTTTGCTGAACGTGGCCAGGATGAACAAGAAGACTGGAAACGTATGATTGAAAACTACCTAAGCGGATCGCCTCAGCTTAAATGTTTGATTTTAGTTATGGACATTCGGCGGTCTTGGGCAATTGAAGAAAAACAGATTCGCGAGTTTTCAGAACATTTAGGGTTACCGCTTATTTTGGCCCTTACCAAAACAGACAAGTTGTCCAGATCGCAAATTATGAAGCGCTTGGATGAATTTGAAGGCGATGTCGACTTGAAAATTAAAATTCCAGTTTCGTCGCTTAAAAAAAATGGTATCGAGGATTTGAAAAAACAACTTTATCGGTTTATTAAGAAACCAAAGGGCTCCTAAAATGCTTAGAATCGGAGTGATCCCGTCACGACTAAAAGCAACTCGCTTTCCGAACAAGCCTTTAGCTAAAATTGCGGGCAAGTCGTTAATTAGACGGGTAGTAGAGCGAACACTCTTAAGCCAACGTCTGGATGAAGTTGTTTTAGCGACCGATAGTCAGCAAATCGCAGATGAAGTGGCCGGGCTTAAATGTCGAGTCGTTTTTACTGATCCTGATTTGCCCTCGGGAACCGACCGGGTGCATGCCGCTATTAAATCTAGTAAGCCCGATATCGTTATAAATATTCAGGGTGATGAGCCGTTGATCCACCCAGATGTAATTGATCAGACTGTTCTGGCGCTTGAAACGGATTTGACATTGGATTTAGTAACTTTGGGGCAGGATTTTACTAAAATTGATGAGTTTCAATCTCCTAATAATGTCAAAGTTATTTTGAATAATCGGCAAGAAGCTATTTATTTTAGTCGTCTCCCGATTCCATTTTCTAGAGTAGAGCTTACTGAGCAGATTTTTCCCAATGAAGTGTGTCTTAAACATATTGGACTCTATGGCTTTAGGTACTCGTTTTTAGAGCGTTTTTGCCAGGCGCCCGTTTCTTTTTTGGAAAAAAGTGAATCTTTAGAGCAGCTCAGGGCGATGAGTCTAGGTGCGCGCATTAAAGTTATAAAAACAGCTCATTTTTTTCAAGGAGTCGACGTCCCAGAGGATATACAAAAAGTCGAAAATTGGATAAAGTTAAATCATGAAAACTAATCATTTCCCGGTTTCTACCAAAAAATCTGTAAAAAAGCCGCTGAAGCAAAAATATATTTTCGTCACGGGTGGCGTGGTTTCTTCGATTGGCAAGGGTTTGACGGCCGCCAGTCTTGGGGCATTGCTGGAAGCTAAGGGATTTAAAGTTACTATTATGAAATTTGATCCCTACTTAAATGTCGATCCAGGGACGATGTCGCCATTTCAGCACGGTGAAGTGTATGTCACGGAAGATGGTGCCGAAACTGATTTGGATTTAGGGCATTATGAACGCTTCACTTCGTCTGTTATGACTCGATCTAATTCAGTTTCTACAGGACAAATTTACGATACGGTTATTCAAAGGGAACGCCGTGGTGATTTCTTGGGTGGTACGGTTCAGGTTATTCCTCACATCACAGATGAAATTAAACAACGAGTTTTTCACTGCGCTCAGGGAAACGAGATTATCATAGTTGAAATTGGTGGGACGGTCGGTGATATCGAAAGTTTGCCATTTCTTGAAGCCATCAGGCAGCTACGAACTGAACTAGGCGTGGATGGATCCGTTCTGATTCATGTGACCTATGTTCCTTATATTGCGGCTGCTGGTGAATTGAAAAGTAAACCGACTCAACACTCGGTCAAAGAATTGCGAGAAATCGGGTTACAACCTGATTTTTTGATATGCCGATCTGAAAAAGCTTTGGATTTAAGTTTGAAAAAGAAAATTGGTTTATTTTGTTCGTTGCCTGCGGAAAGCGTTATGGGCGCGCAAGATTCTTCTACCATATATGAAGTGCCGATGCGCCTTCACCAAGAAAAACTTGATGATCTTGTAATTAAAAAGCTTAATCTGAAAGCTACCCGTTTTGATTTTAGTGGTTGGAATCAAATTGTTTCTGCAATTAAGGCACCTAAATTTAAAACTACGATTGCCGTTGTGGGAAAATATGTGGATTTAAAAGAATCCTACAAGTCTCTTAATGAAGCCATTGTTCATGGGGGAATTGCCAATCAGTCATCGGTTGAAATTGTCTATGTTGATTCTGAAAAATTAAACGAAAAAAATGTTCATCATCATTTGATGGGCATCAATGGAGTCTTGGTTCCTGGCGGATTTGGATCCCGTGGTGTTGAGGGTAAACTGGCCGCTATCAAATTTGCGCGAGAAAACTCGATTCCTTATTTTGGAATTTGTTTTGGTATGCAACTAGCAACTATTGAATTCGCAAGAAACGTTTGTGGAATTAAAGACGCCACGTCGCGCGAGTTTGTCGACGAAACTGATAGAAAAGCTCAATTTGTAATTGATTTTATGGATGACCAGAAACACTTGATGCAAAAAGGTGGAACGATGCGCTTGGGTGCATTTCCCTGCGATATTGCGAAAAATAGCAAAGCGTATGCCGTCTATAAAAGCGAACGGATATTTGAACGCCATCGCCACCGCTATGAATTTAACAATCAGTTTAAAGAGCTATTGGGTAAAAAGGGATTGCGCGCTTCGGGAATTTGCAAAGAACGGAATCTTGTCGAAATTATTGAACTCCCAGATCATCCCTGGTTTGTGGCGGTTCAGTTTCATCCCGAATTTAAATCAACGCCACTTAAGCCGCACCCACTTTTTCGCAGTTTTATCGAAGCTACTTTAGGAAAAAAAGCCAAAAAAACAATGGCTAAGACTGAAAAAAGCGAGCATTCCGAAAAGAAAATTAAAAATTACAAATTAGAGAAAAATCATGCGCGATCGCATTCTTGAGCAAGCGAAAAAAGTTTTAGAAATTGAATCCAAGGCAGTTTTAGACAGTATAAGGTATATTGACGACGATTTTATCAAATCGGCCGAATGGATTTTTCAGTGCAAGGGAAAACTTATTGTCACTGGCATGGGTAAGTCAGGACAAATTGCTCGAAAACTGGCCAGCACATTTTCGTCGACCGGTACTCCCGCCATCTATTTGCATCCGGCGGAAAGTTCTCACGGGGATTTAGGGATCGTGAATGAAAACGATATTATTTTGGCACTTTCCTATGGCGGAGAAAGTTACGAATTGAATTCGATCATTACCTTTGCTGCTAGAAAAAATATTAAATTGATCGCGATGACTGGAAATCCTGCTAGCTCGCTGGCTAAATCAGCGCAGGCTACAATTAATATTCAGGTGGATAGGGAAGCGTGTCCTTTGAATTTGGCCCCGACGGCCTCGACGACAACCGCATTAGCGATGGGTGATGCTTTGGCGATGTCTGTGCTTATGTTGAAGGGTTTTACTACAGAAGAATTTGCAGTCTATCACCCGGGTGGCAGTTTAGGTTTTAAACTACTGACTCGGGTCAAAGATTTAATGCATGTCGGGGAATCCATGCCCTTGGTTGGATTGCAGACGGAAATTCGTGCTGTTCTATCAATAATGACCCATCGAGATGTTCGCGGCTGCGCGGGTGTCACGGACGAGCATGGGAACTTGGTTGGGGTAGTCACTGATGGTGATATCCGTCGACGTCTAGAAAAAAATCAAAATCCATTAGAAGGCCAAGCGAAAGATTTAATGACTTTGAATCCACGAACAATTGATTGTTCAGAGCTTGCCGAAAAAGCATTATTTATGATGGAAGAATTTCGTATACAAATGCTATTTGTGCTGGATCGAAGCTCTAGTGCCGCAAAAAAACCAATCGGCTTGCTGCATTTACAGGATTTGATCAAAGCAAAAATTAAATAAAAACTTGTCATTTTTAGAATCTAAATTCTTTTACTTAGGGAATTTCAGAATTTTAAGAACCAAATCCAGCAATTCAAATAGATTCAAATTATCAAAATATCAAAATGTTCTCCGGCTATTGGTCTAGAGGTTTTGCCTCGGAAGCAGAAATTTGGTCGAGTAGCTGGACCTGTATCAAAGGGATTTGTTGCCCTCATGTATTAATTTTTTCAGAATGAAAATAATATGTT
>JAYVPD010000160.1:0-5301 GCA_043757515.1 Pseudobdellovibrionaceae bacterium | reverse complement strand
TTCTCTGGTGAATACCAGGCGGTCGAGTCTTGGGGCAAAAGAACATTGGCATACCCAATTAAAAAAATGAAAAAGGCGCTTTATTTCCACGCCTTATTTAAATCAGAGCCAGGCTCTATCGCTGAATTAGAGCGTACAATGCGAATCAACGAAAAAGTTGTTCGTTTTATGCACACTCGTTTAGATGACAGAAAACCTCTGGCTAAGCATTTAGAAGATTTCAAGATTCAATTGAAAGTTTCTGCTGAAAGAGAAAGAGAAAGAGAAGCTAAGATCCAGGCACGTAAAGCGGCTCGAGCGGCTTCGATTAACGAAGGATAATGACGTTAACTAAGGGTTCGCTCTCAAAACTGACAGTCGTTTCATTCATTGCAGTTTTAGTGTCTGTATTGACTGTAGTTTTAGGAACTCCTTTTTTACGAGTTATCAGGAATGTGTACGGTTCTTTGATATTTTGGGGTTTGGTATTTTTGTTTTTGATAGGAACAACGTTCCTAAAGGCAGACTGGCTCAGTTATATTGTCGGGTCAGTTTGGGTTACAACGGGTATTAGTTTAGAACTCGAAAAAAGAAAATTTTCGTTTCTCGCTAACGGTGCTGTCAGTTTAACTGCAGGGTTTACCCTGTGCTCTTTAGGACTATTTGATGTACTACGTAAGCTAGGGGTAAGTGATCTTGCCCGAGCCACAGAGTACTTTAAAGAAGCTGTAAAACCGTTGATTAAAGCACAGGAAAATCAAGAGCTAGATTATACAGCTCTTGTCCTTCAGGTGCCCTCGATGATTTTCATTTTGTTGTTACTGGGGTTTGCTGTCGGGTTTCTGATGGAGCGTAGGGTTCGTTTTTGGCTTAGGCTAACAAAGCGAAGTTACGTTTATAGATTTGATTTTTTAAAGTTTAAAGTGAGTGATGGCTTGATATGGATTGCATTATTTGCGCTTCTCTTCAGCACTTTAGGCAGTATGGATTCAAATTTTTATGGGGCTGGTTTGAAATGGGTAGGCACTACGGGTTCAAATGTAGTGAATGTTTTTTTAGTCGTCTATTTCTTTCAAGGATTGGCGATTTTAGAAAACTTCCTAGTCCAAGTTCGCGCTGGGATATTTTTTAGAACCTTGAATTATTTTATTTTTTTAGGACAATTATTTTTAGTTCTTTCAATAATTGGCTTTTTGGATTTTTGGTTCGATTTTAGAACTAAAATTAACAAAATAGGGCGTCTGAAAGACAAGCGGATTTAGGAATTAGAACGATTTAGGAATTATTAAGAAAAAGGTGAAGTTATGAAAGTTATTTTGCAAAAAGATGTTAAAGAATTAGGTCGCGCTGGAGATCTATTAAATGTTTCAACTGGCTATTTTAGAAACTTTTTGTTTCCTAAAAATTTGGCAATTGAAGCGACTGAAACTAAAGTAAAAGAGTGGGATCACTTGAAAAAAGTTTCTGAAGCTAAAAAAGTCAAAGCGTTGGATGAAAAGAAAAAAGTTGTTTCTAAATTGAATGGCTTGTCACTTACTTTCAAAGCGGTTGCTGGTGAAAGTGATAAATTATTTGGGGCCGTTACTCACGGAGACATTTCTAAGGAATTAGAAAAACAAGGTTACTCTGTTGATAAACGTGACGTGGTTCTAGAAGAACCAATTAAAATTTTAGGCAAACACAAAGCTCAAGTTAAATTTTCAGAAGGTTTAGTCGCTGATATCTCTATTAACGTAGAACGACAGTAATTGAATTTTAATTATCTATAGGAATTTAAAAGGGGCTCTAAGCGCCCCTTTTTCTTTAGGAATCTAGGTGTATTTTTCAGAATGCTTAGATTCATCTTCCAAAATTAAAGCCTGAAGGTAATCTGCAAGGACTTCCCGAAGCTGATCAAGATCTAGGTTTTCTGGGTTTACAGAATATCTATTTAGTATTCGAGACATTTGATGGTCAAAAAAATCACCATCAAGCCCAGAGCATTCTTTAAGTTCATCGATTAAATTGGTACCTTGTAAACTCATCAAAAGCCTCCATGCTTTTAGTGAAATACGCTTACCAGTAGGACACCATTGGATCAGGAAAGGGTTAAGAATTTTTTACCAAGTAACAAAACAAATAACCTTTGGTCTAGTGAAAACCACCCACGAATATGTTTTTGTATTCAACCAGCCTAAAATGAATTCCAATAGGCCATGACTAAAGTCTCTCTTTTAATTTTTTCACTTTTTATAGTTTCCTGTTCACTAGACAAGTTGGGGCAAAACACAGGTGCCGTGACTAAAGTGGACGACGAAGTTCTTTCTAAAACACAAGCTGCGGTTTGCTTAAGTGACGAGGTCCTTGCGGAAACTGATCAAGTCAGCGCAGAAAAAGCATACAATAAACTTGGAAGCTACAAAGCATTTGGCTTTCTAAAAAATTCAGGTGATTGCGCATTTAATTCTGATTTTAGAAAAGATGGTTTTAGCTACGAATGGTTTTCATTAACTAAAGTTGGAACATGCCTCAAAAACGGAAGTGTTTGGAAAGCCACGTCGATGACCCGCCAAGACAATTCAATCAGTGTCGATATGGCTCAATTTAACGGAGACGCTAAAACAATAATTACGCTCTACGCAGGGTACGATGTCGAACTCAAGACTTTAAGCAATCAGCTGGGAATTAAATACTACAACTGTGCGAAATCCACTTCAAAATAAAAATTTCTAAACGTTAGGTGCAAAGTTTTTTGGACGATTGTAATTTTGTCCCGGAGGTACCTGCGGCGGAGGCAATGGATTCATGGATTCCATATCAGCATCACGAAACCGACTGTATTTGGCGTCAAATCGTAATTTCACAGTTCCGGTAGGACCATTTCTTTGTTTTCCAATAATGACTTCAGCGTGACCTTGTTTTTCAGGATCTTCTTTATCGTAATAATCATCACGATAAAGCATCATGATCACATCGGCATCTTGTTCGATTGAACCGGACTCTCGCAAATCTGATAGCATCGGACGTCGATCGGACCGGCCTTCCACTCCCCGATTTAACTGAGCAAGTGCAATGATCGGAATACTTAATTCTTTGGCGATAGTTTTCAAAGTCTTAGAAATTTCAGAAACGGCACGCTCTCGGCTTTCGACCTTTTGTTTTAAATCCATCAATTGAAGGTAATCGATCATCACGCAGTCAATACCATGCTGAGCTTTAAGACGTCGGCATCGAGCCCGAATTTCAAATGGAGAAATTCCAGATGTATCATCAATAAAAAGTTTAGATTCGCTAAGTTGCGATGCGCTCGAAATCAATTTTGGCCAGCTAGAGTCTTGAACACGACCCGTCCGTATTTCTGACATGGGAACTTTTGATTCCGCAGATAAAATCCTCATCATAACGGCTTCTTTACCCATCTCTAACGAAAAATAGGCGCAGGTTTTTTTCTGTCGCAAAACAATATGTGAAGCAATGTTCAAACTGAAAGCAGTCTTTCCCATTGAAGGACGCGCGGCAATAATCGTCAATTCACCCGGGTGCAGACCCGCCGTCATTTTATCTAGTTCTGCAAAGCCACTTGAGATCCCGGTGATGTCTTCTTGCCTCTGATAGAGCGCTTCGATTTTTTTAATACTTTCTTTTACAATATCCATCGAGTTAACTAGGCCCGAAGACACCTTTTTTTCTCCGATTTTAAAAATATCGGATTCAGCTTTATCCAGAATAGCATCGACGTCCATTTTTTCACTATTGAAAGCCGTTTCTATAATTTGAGTACTGGCGCTGATTAGTTTTCTAAGTAGGGATTTTTCTTTTACAATTTGTGCGTACGTAGCAATGTGCGCCGACGATATTGTCTTTTCTAAAAGACTTGCTAAATAAACGTAGCCGCCAACAGAATCAAATTGGTTTTGTGATCGCAACGCATCTGTTACGGTAACTAAATCAATTGGGCGCGATTTTGAGTTCAAATCTAAGATAGCTTGGTAAATTTTTTGATTTGCAGGGGAATAGAAGTCATCGACCGAGATAATGTCGCCTATTTGGTCGTACGATTCTCTTTCGAGCATCAGTCCGCCAAGTATAGATTGTTCTGCCTCTAGATTCTGAGGCGGTAGTCGAGCGCTCAAATCCCCTCCCACTTAGGGTGTATGCTTAAATTATACACCCGTCACCAATAATTTGTTGAAACGCACGATAGACGGGCGTTTCACAAAAATTAATAAAATAGGAAAAAATTACTGTGGAGTTAACAGAAGAGACGAACTTTTTTTAACTTTGATTTTGTAATTGTCGATTTTTTTCTTAAGAGTATTGCGGTTGATTCCCAACATCTGGGCCGTTTTAACTTGGTTACCATTGTAAGCACGTAACGCAAGCTCAAGAAGTGGTTTTTCAACTTGTTCAATGATCACATTATATAGACCATTAAGCTCAACTTGTGCTTCTTTTTGTTGTTGGAACAAAACTTCCAGTTTGCTCTTTACTAATTTTTCTAAACTTACAGATTGTAGATTCGCAACAAAAAGATTGTCTGAACTATTCAAATTCGGCGTCATGGAGCTCCTACGGTTTTCAATTAAATTTTTGTTTTTCTGAGTGTTGGAGATATATATAGAAAAAATTTTTTAAGGTCAAACCCCTCTTGCATCATGAGCCCAAATTTTTTTATGTAATTGAATTTGCATTCTAGCTATTGAATTTTTCGCTAGAATTCGCTCTGCAAGCCATCGTTCTGATACAACTCCAAATGATGGGCTGTATAAAACGGTGAATTTTTCAAACAATTCATGTTGACGACAAAATTCTTCTGACCATTCAAAGTCTTTTTCACTGCCAATCACAAATTTAAACTCAGTCAACGAATTGCTTAAAGATAGGTTGGATGGAAGGAACGTGTCAGAAGCTCCACTGTCTGGAGTTTTTACATCAATTACGATTTTCACTTTTGGATTTATATTTTCAATTGACTTGGAGCCGCTCGTTTCCAGGGACACATTATAATTTTGACTTACAAGCGTGTCCATAAAAGGCAAAATACCTTTCTGAAGTAAAGGCTCGCCTCCTGTTATACAAACGTACTTGGTTTTATGGCTTGCGACCGTTGCTAGCAGCTGATCTGTATCTAAAAAGAAACCCTCATAATAAGAATATTTTGTATCGCAGTAGGTACATCGCAAATTGCAACCCGTGGTGCGGACAAAAACCGTGGGATGGCCAACCCAGCTCGACTCGCCCTGAATGCTGTAAAAGACCTCGTTAATCTTTAATACGCTTGTTGGCATGGGTCAGGTCTGGACTTTATTAGTCCTAAAGTCAAGGCGATGGATTTTGAAGCTA
>JAYVPD010000159.1:0-20423 GCA_043757515.1 Pseudobdellovibrionaceae bacterium | reverse complement strand
ATTGAATTAAACAAAGAGCTGAATTAAATAGCAGTTCTGTCGCCATCCGGTGGGTCAACTCGCCGAATTGGGTGGGTCAGTTCATCCGAATCGAACAGCTGATCGAGCACCTTAAAAATTGGGGTCTAATTCCCCTAAGCGCCAATGCTTGGTTAGCGCGCGGTGAAAAGATAAAACCTGGTTCAATTATTCTACTTCATGGAAACGGCAATGAACCCTACGGCCTTAAACTTTTTGATATGGAAATAGTAAACGGAGTATTTAATTCATTAAAGCTCTCGGAACTTCTAAATTGGTAAATGATCTATTCAAGTATTTTGCGAATTAGGCTACTCCCTTGGTCAATGAACTCTGACTAGTTTGAAAATTTTGAGAGTCGGAATCTGCATTTGCAAACAGCTAATTTCTATACTAGTCTCTTTGGCTATGGCAAAAGCGTCTTTAACAAAATCTACCAACACCAAACCGCTAGAAGTGGACAAAGAAAATCCTAAATCTTGGATAAAATATACCAAAAACAGCTGTAAAGGCTGCGTAGCCACCTGTTGCACAATGCCCATCGAAGTACGCTGGGAAGACCTAGTGAGATTGAACCTGATTGAAGATAGCGAACTTAGCAAACCGTTAAAAACCATTGTAGCCAAACTCAAAAAAGAAAAAGTAATTACAGCCCACCGGCCAGAGTCGGGTCTGTTTGCGATGAAACAGACCTCCGAAGGAAAATGCAGATTCCTAGTAGGAAATAAGTGCGGAGTTTATAAAAATCGCCCTTTAGTTTGCCGGGCGTTTCCAATCGAAATGGGCTGGCGACATGGCTTTTGCCCTCAAAAACCTTTGCTATGAATTTGTTGTATTAATTACGGCTAATTGCCTTTTCGACCGCCCCAAGATGGCCCTACAGACGAGCTATTTTTATTGCGTTCGCTATTTGGCATAAATTTCCGAAACGTTTCAGAAGCGGCCGCGGCCTTTTGAGCCGCTAATTTGGGATTCGCTTTTTCAACTTTTAGATTTGGTTTTTGAGGTGTTTTTTTCATAAACGTATGGCTACCACAGAAAATTAAGTACGGAACTAGAATTTTTACCTTGGACCTATTTCACCAGGGAACAGACTAATTTTTATAGTGTGATTGGAACAAAGTGCCCATTACAATGAATAATAGCGCAGACATTGAATCGTGTTTTTAGCTGGGGCTCTGGCTTTAAGGTACGTCCCAAGAATTTCCTGTAGCTTTTCAATGCGCACTTGCCCCCAAAGGAGTTTTCCATTTGGATCGAGCTCGCCATTTGACAGTTTAGAAGAAATCAATTCATCCATTAGTCCATAATGAAACAAAGTAGGAAATGCCTGCGCTGTTGTTAAACGCATAAACACATGCCGCACTTCATCCAGAATGGGTTTATGTATTTTGATTTCCACGGTGGCATCTGTTCTTTCTGATTCATGCATTTCATCTTTTAAATTAACTCCAAACGGAGCTGAATTCAGTCGCATCGATGCAGGAATTATATTAACTTTAAATCCCAATCGCTCTAGTTCACGAATTGGACCGTCTAAATCAAAGGCTCCTTCTCGGACCGTTGAAATCACATTGTCTGCAGTTGGCAACATTCCTTGAGGATAAAGTAAAAACGTTGTAATTCCCGCTTCCACAATTTGAATCATTTTCTGAACTGTCGGTATTGGATCAGGATTGTGTTTCTTCCCAACTACAATTATGCTCATGCTTTTATTAAAGGCAGGCATCATTTCAGCGGCAATATCAGGGGGTAAAAAATTTCCTGGAGCCGCAAAAAAAGCAATACCGTTTTCATTTATCTGAGCAACTCCTAACGCATCCTTAAAGCCATCACTATGACTTGGCATTAGAATATTTATAACTTTCTTCTCTTTAGTTCGTATGTAATTTTCTTTACCAACAACTGAAGGTTTTTCGCCTTTTATTCGACCAATTATTTTTACTGTGTTATTAACGACATAAGCCAATGGAGAATTTTCGGGAGTCGGACTTCTTTCCAAAATCCATTTTTTGCCAAGTCTCAAGGCTACTTTTTTAATTCGCGGGGCAAGTGGCTCCATAGCGATTTTTATTCTATTGGACATAGCTTTCAACGCTTCGTTAACCATTCTCGCTACCGCATTTCTCTTCGGAGTTTCGCCCAAAGCTTCGTCTTTCTGGATTTTGGAAATTAAAGCGCGAGTCATTCCGAACATGCGATTGTAAGGTGATGCCCTGAGTTCTCCTTTAGCTTTACCGTATTGATTTCTATTAGCCACATACAGATTTCTGGCTTCAATTATACTAGCAAACCTATCTTTATAGTTTGCTAAGCGAGCCTCAGTCCCTGGATTTTGTCTTGCCAATTCGATCTCTTGGTTTAGAAAGTAGAAAGAGATTGCCGCGTTCAGATCCGAGTAGTGTTGAGAAAATTCTTTATATTTCTCAACCAGCCCACCGCCCAGATTTTCACCTACATCAACTAGGTTCATTAAACTTTTAAACTCGACAGAAAGCTCTCTGAGATCTTCCTTAGAGAATTCTTCATTTCCTTTCAGAACACCCTTAATATTTTCTGGCAAGACATCAAAGCGGGCGATAAATGTTTCCATAAATCTGGTAGCATCATATCCATGTTGATCAAGGAATTGCTTAATCCCGACTAATTCGGACTGCTCTTTTGTCATTTCAGATATTGCTTGTTCTATTCGAAATCCAAGAAGCTGATTTTGTGTACTCAATTGATCCAAGGGCATTTCAAGAGGCGACCCCATACCGTCAGGAATTAAATAGCTTAATTCTGTCTTTGAAACTATTGTGGCACCATTGACGTCTGTTGAAAAGGCCGGCGAAATATAGGCACCAACGATGATGACGATTGTAAGATTTCTCACTAGGCTCATTTATAAGACTCCATTTTTAGTTTCCAGGAACCCTTTTCAAATGCGATAAGTAAGCCAATACTATATGGTTTAAAAGAAACTTACGAGTACGAAGGTTGAACTTGAGGCTGACAGATGTCTAACTTTGATACACTTTTTCCGCTCATGCGAATCATAAATACACAATTCAACGAGCCTATTCAAAATTCAGGTGCAAATGCCGATAGGTAAACAGGGAGATGGTCTTGACGAAATATTTAACAATACCATTGGCCATGTTGCAACTATTTGCCACAATCGGCTGTTTCATCGATTCTCGATTCTCTCAAATTTCAGAAGCTGGTTCGTCGTTCCCGATAGAAAGTTCGAAGCTTACTTCGAATTGTAAAATTAGTCCAATTTTTAGTGCCAATTCCCTTTTAATATTGCAAACATTCGCAATAGATTGTGATTCAGAAATTGAAGACTTAAACTCGTCTATGTTTGAAATATCGGGTGGAACACTTAAGTCGACTGAAGGCTCTGGAAAAACCTTTCTGGTGATGGTAGAAGCCGCAAACTATTCAAATTTTAGTATGTCATTGAATGAAAAGGTAGTATTCAAAGATAGGACACAGTCTCTCAATTTACAAAATTCTAAAATCAATTTGGTTTCGTCGTTGGTTAAAAAAACTCAAATGGTCAACACAGCCAACAATCAATATTACAAAGTTTTAGAGGGACCCAACAACGATGTTTTCGTCATGGGAACATTTGGTTCTTGGTCGAGCGACTTACCCAAAAAAGCAAATATTGGAATCTACGATCAGGTTGGTACTAGAATCGAAATTAGAAACGATCCTTTCGCAGCCTTTTTCAATGATCAATTGAATTTCCGTTTTAAATTTTTAGATGGCTCTTACCTAGGGTATGGAGATGGCTGTACCTTTCAAAAATATAGGGCCGATGGCACGACCGATCCTAGTTTTGCTCCACTTACTGTTGCCTACGCAGTTGGATACGACCCAACTAGCTGGTGCGGGCTTGTTTCCATTAATGCTGGATACGAACAGGCTGATCACAAAATTGTCTTAGGAGGTAAATTTGGCTACCTTAACGGAAGTGTCACTCGTTTTGGACTAGTAAGATTAAATGCAAACGGAACTATTGATCCAACCTTTGTGGGCCAAGTGTCTTCAAATTTCGATGAAATCTACCAGCTGACCCCCTATTCTGACGGAACTGTTTTTGTGTTGGGCCGTTTTAGTCACTTTAATTCAAATGTCTATATAAACCATTTCGCCCGAATCGATTCAAATGGAAATTTAATTTCAACTTTTGCAAATGCACATTGTTGCACGGCCACTGAAGTTAGGAATATTCCTCAAAATATTCAAACAGGGGGCGGCTCCCAAATGTTTATTTCTGGAGATGGCCAAATATACATTACTGGTCTGATTAATTTTTCCGCCGCCCCGACCACTTCTTTGGGATTAGATAAATTTGATTTAAATGGAATCAGGGATTTAACTTTCAATACAACTTTAGGAACTGGTTTCAAAATCTCTGGTATCGCTACCACGCCAACATCTGCCTACTTACAATCTGACAACAAACTAGTCGTTGCCACTAGTTCAGGCACGACCCTAAATGGAATCGCAATTAATCAAATGGCTAGAATTAATTCGGATGGAACTCTAGATTCTAGTTTTGGTTTTAATCCTGTCATCAATGGCAAAATCAGTTTGAACGCAAGCAACCAAATTCAAATATTACATTCAATGTTTATTTATGACAGCCAGCCAGGTGGAACGATGGCTCGCCTTGATAAAAATGGGAATTTGGTGGGTCCACCCACTGGTTTTCTAGGCTTCAACAACACTGTTACTGATTTTTTCTTTGATAAAAATAACAAAATGTTAGCTGCAGGTAATTTTACAAAATACGGTACTACAACCATAAATAGAATTGTCAGACTCAATTCCGATTATTCAATAGACTCTAGTTTTAATGTAGGTTCGGGATTTAACGGACAAGTGGTTTCAATATTAAATTTGCCAAGCGGAAATATTTTTGTGGGCGGCAATTTTACAGCCTACAACGGTGACCCTGTCAGTGGTGTAGCTATTCTAGATTCAACCGGGGTCTTAAAAAACGGCCTTAACTATTCTGGGTTCACAGGTGGTTACCCTTATGTAACCAGACTTACAAAAAACGGAAAAATCGCAATGGTAGGACAGTTTACAGGCTATCAAGGCGCCAGCGTACCCAAATTTATTATGCTTGATGAAAACCTAAATCGATCTTCAGATTTTAGTATTGATTCAAGCACCGCTTCAAAAATAATCTATCCTTTAGATATTTGCGAACTCCAATCGGGAAAATTAGTAGTAGTCGGCGCAAATAATGGATTCCCAACAAACGGTGGCAGCGTCATCCGAGTATCTTCTAATGGTGCAACCGCGGCTGATGATATCTCATTTAACAGCAAAATGCCTTCAGGTATTGGTACCTACGACTACCTAATATCTTGCCAAGTTTTAAAGGATGATTCAATCGTGGTTTCTGGCAGACTAACAGGATTTCAAGGTCTAACTAGTGATGGTCCTATAAGAATTACTAAAAACGGTATAGTAGATTCCAAATTTTTAGTAAATGGCAGTTTTACTAACGGTTTTATTACACAGTCGTCACCAACGTCATATTCTAATATTAGACTTTTCAATTTTTTAAATTTTTCACTACTTGTTTCAAATGACGACTTTAACTACCAAAATTCAAATTCAGTTCAAATGTTAATCTTAAATCCTCTTTAAGGCCGTTAAACGTTTAACACTGTTAATGATAGCCAATTATATGATCCGATATTCCTTGAGTCCGGTAAAAAACGTCTTTGCTACTTCAGAGGTAATCACGATAGTTGGGATCGCAAGTAAAAGGCCAGCAAATCCAAACATCATCTACACCCATCACAATCACTAACGGGTGTAAACTAACCGCACTTCCGACAACCAGCGGCTGAAAAATCGCGTTGTCCAGCAAATGAACGATCATGACTACAGCAACCACCGCTATCATCAAATTATTGTCGTTAATAAAAGGCAACATGGATCCTACATTTTCTGCAATTAACGAATACCCGGCCCCAAGCAAACACGCTATTACAGTGCCTACAAACGGTATGGCATTGGTCATTCCACCAATCAAACCAATTAGAAAAGCAATTTTGAATTCAAATCCGCAGATATAAAATCCTACAATCAGCGATATGCCAACTAAACCACATTCTAAAAGAGTTCCACGAATATATTTACCTAAAGCTTCATCTACATTTTCTACAATAGAATAGGTCAACTCGAAATATCGATTTGGGACCAAGCGCATAAAAAACTGTAAAATTTGGCCTGTATCCAAAAGCACAAACATAAACACCAAAGGGAAAATGATCCAATTACTTGCCGTCTTCATCAGGTAGGCCAGCAAGCCCGGCGCGTGCACGGCTGTTGCGTTTTCACTCGTATTTTGAATTGAATCACTAGCCTTTGCTTTTAAGTGCTCAACGTCTACCTTATAGGCTTTTTGATTTTCTACGTAGTATTGATAATATTTCTCGGGAATTTTATCCTCTAAAATCTGACTATCACAAAATTGTAAGAAAAGAGCATTTTCAGATTCATCCAATCTGAAATAATCAGATATATTTAATTTTATTGGATCCAGCTCGGGACCAAAATTTTGATACAAAAAGTTTCCTTTAGGATTGTCCTTTAGCCCCATCCAACTGATATATCGATCGTTAAAGCGATTCTGCAGTCTCACCTTCAAAACTAACTTTTCTTTGTCAGAAGGCCAAGATTCCTTAATCGTTCTTGAACCCCATGTGAAACAGACCACGGCGATCGCAAGAAACGCACCTAACTTAATATATTTAAACCAGTGAGTGCTTTGGAAACTTCGCGCCACCGGTTTTAATAAATAAGCTAAAAAACAGCCCATTATAAACGGTAATATTAATGGCCGAAGACCATTAAGTATTCCATACAACGTGATCATGCCTATTACGGTCGTGACCGAGCAGACGATCCAGCTTCGTATTCGGCGCCCCTGGCGCTGATCATCTTTCACGCTGCCACCTTTTTAGAATACTTTATCAATTCATTCGTCGCCTTAAGACGATTTCCAACAATCACAGCAAGGGACTTGTAGATATGAGACGTCACTTCTGGATGCTCTTCTGCAAGGGCATCTAGGTCCTTTCGAAAAAGGGCGTACACTTTTGTTGGTTCTAAGGCTCGTGCTGAGGCGGATCGTTTAGCTTCATCCAATAAAGCGAGTTCACCGATAAAAGTTGATTTCCCCAACACCGCTAATTGCGTCGTGTCGCCATTATCAGCGGGCATTTCAACTGAAACTTCCCCCGATTGAATTATAAAAAGTGCGGCACCCGGTTGCCCATATTCAAACAAGTATTCATTTTCCAAATACTCGCGAACATAAACTAACTTAGCAACTAATTCCATTTGGCCTTTTTTCAAATTTTCAAAAAAGGGAATTCTGTTTAAAAAGCGTAGCTTGTCTGGATCGTGAATGGATCGGTCCACTTTACGAACCTGGCCCCAGAAAATTCGTAGCGAGGTTTGCAAAGTTTTTGATTCTGTTTTTGACTCAGATTTAGGCTCAGAATTTAATTTGTCCACACTCTTGATATCTGACTTTTCACTCATAAAAACCCTCAAATTTCATCTCTTTTGAATCGGTAAAAAATGAGACAAAGCATAGGTCCCTTAGGTGTAATCTAGACTAGCTTAAAGTATGATCTTTTGGGCCCAGAAAACCTGGGGTCCAGTTATTTAGGAAGCTCGGCTATCCATTTTTGCCCGAGTTCAACCCAGACTCGTACTTTTTCTTTTTCATCATCGCTCAAAGCACTTTCAGAATGCATCATCCGGTAGCCAAATGGCGGCATGTCGCCCTCTTTGATTTCATGTCCAATAGCCTCGATATCTTCGCCTGGGGTTGCATGGCTTTTAAATGGGAAATCAGATTCCAAATCAATGTGGTCTCTCGCCTCGTCGATATCACTTTGAATCCATTGCTTGATTCCTGGGATCTTGTAGTACGAAGGAAATTTTGTCTTAGAACTGTGGCAATCAAAACATTTTTTTTGAAATATAGGCTTAATTTCTTTGAGATAGGATTCATTTATCTTTTCAAAAACCACTTTGGTTGCTTCTGTAGGAGCCGCATTTTCGTGATTAGCATTTTGTGAGCTGCCTTTGTGCTGCCCTTCATGGGCCTTTAAAAAAACACAAATGGATACTATAAATAAAATTTCTTTAAACAACTGGCCTCCGGAATTAGAAATTTGAATCTGACTAATGGATTCACCTTCTTGGCAAGTCTACAATGCCTATATGAGCACCGCACCAAAATTCGTTGACGCCTAACAAAGATTTATGACCGGAGTTTCAAAATAGACTGCTAATATTTACCGTACAAAAAAATGACAATAGGTTTAAAGATTAAATACAGCTACCTTGGGCCGCTGGTCACAAACAAAGGCAATCGATGAAATACTTTTTACTACTTATTTTCATTTCATTCCATTCTTTTGGTTTTGAAGCCTGGCAACAGGCCGGAGGATTGATTTCATTTACCCTACCAATTCAAGGGGATTACAAGAACTATCTCTATGCCCAAAGACAATTGTTAAATGTGCGAAGGATTTATAATTCAGCTGAGATTTGCCCGGATATATCTAGAACCGTTTTTAAAATTTATGGAAATATTGTTTCAAAAAACAATCTGAAGCGATTTATCTCGGAAGGCCCAGGCCTAGATCTGAGATTAAATTGTGTCACGTTACGACCGATGGCCATGGGAACCCGTGCAATGGCGGGAAATCGGGTTGTCTTATCTGTTTACGATTTACATTTTGCCGAAGCTGAAGACGATATTGCATTTGCGATATCCCATGAAATTTCCCATGCTTTACTTGGTCATGTAAATAGGTCCACTGAAAATTCAAATACCCTTTCCTCAATTTTGAAAGATGAACAAGATGCGGATCAGTTTGCCGTAAAATTAATGATTAACGCAGGATACAACCCAATTGGAGGAATTCGATTTTTGAGAAACCTGGGAACGGGCTACCAAATTTACAAGCGTTTTTTAGGTTTTGTTGTTCATGATGAAAACTCAAATCATGGCACCGTCGAATCCCGAGTCCAAGGAATCAAACAAGCTATGGCTTCAGTAAATTTTAAACCTCGATTTACCTTTGGGTCTACTTCTGAAGACTTTCTGGCATTCAAAAAAGAATATCGCACCCTCAAAGAACAATAAACGTTTGCTTTCCATTAGAAATCCGACATTCTTACAGACGTTTAGGAGATTGTATGAAAGTGGTTTTTACTCTATTGAGTGCTCTTTGGGGAGCCTGGGTAGGCTTTGGTGGCTATTTTAATTTGAAATCGAATTCGGAAACATTTGCGATGCTGTTTGTATTTGGATATTATGTTGTGTTCGCGGGTATAGGCCTTGTGACAGGCGGATTAGTGTCTCTCACTGTTTGGCTACTCGTGGAGACTATCAGACGTCGAATTAAGGCGCCTCCACTTCTAACTCCGCTGATCGCAGGGGTTCTCAGTTTCCTGTCTGTTTGGCAAATAACTGATTACGTCTATGCTTTTTACCCCGGCCTTCATTCCTAAGCATCAGGCTTTACGATACTTAAAAACCATTTTCTTCTAGTATTTTTTTTAAAATTCTATAATTTTCCATCAAAAATACATAGTTTTAGAGTAATGTCTGCCAGATGTCTCATGTCCTGTTGGTCGAAGATGATCCCCTCATTTCAAAAAGTCTCCAAATTAGCCTTGGCTACCAAGGTTTTAATGTCATCAGCTTAGAGTCCATTCGAGAATCTAAAATATATATCGAAAAAACCCCTGCTGATATCTATCTATTGGACATTAATTTACCCGATGGGCTTGGTTTTGACTTGTGCGAATGGATTAGATCTAAACATGAATCAGTTCCTATAGTATTATTAACAGCAAAAACAGATGAAGCCTCTGCCGTCAAAGGGCTCACTCTTGGCGCGGATGACTATATACGAAAGCCTTTTGGTGTTCAAGAACTAGTTGTTCGAATGAACCGTTTGCTAGATAAAACGTTTACTAAAAATTCCACTTTACTTATATTTGGAAAATTGAAACTGGATCCAGTGAAATGGCAAGTATGGGCCAATGATACTGAACTTAACTTAAGTAAAAGAGAATTTGAAATCCTAAAGCTCTTGATTCAAAAACGAGGCGCAACTACTACTCGAGATGAAATTTTGAACGCACTTAATGTGGATTCACAGATTTTTGATAGGACAATCGATTCTCATCTAAGCCATTTAAGAAAGAAAATTCGAGAGGCTGGGGCGGGGCCCATTTCTATTATTGCCGTCTATGGAATTGGCTATCGACTTGAGGAAAAATGAGGGCTCGTCGGTTTATTCAAATTTTTATAATTACCATTCTATTGGCGACTGTCCTTGCCCTGGCGAGCTTTTTTTTACTTCGCGCTATAAACGAATCGGCGGCTGGTCCCCATCGGACAGAACTCGTCTCAAGAATGGCAGAATCCTTTGATGGCAAAAATCCAAAATCCGCAATGGATGACTATAACAGTGAACATAGAAATCGCCGGGGCACACCCTCTTTACTTTGGATTTTGGATGCCAAAGGCAACGTCCTTGCGACTAATTCTGATAGATCACTCCCGATCCAGTGGTCAGAAATTGAACATCCAAAAGGAATACACGAATACGTTTTAGATTATTCCTATTTTAATTTACAACCGGAAATCAGCCTTCTTCGCCTAGCTGGAACGGATCCTAATTATTTGCTTGTTAAGTTAACCAGAGGTTCAGTAGGGCACCAATTGGGGTATTCGCAATTAGCACTTAGTTTTATTGTTATTATTATCTCAATTTTGCTTTCACTTACTTTAACTTTCGTCTACTTACAAAAAAAATCGATCGAAGCCAAAGACATACTTAGTCGCCTTGAAAAAGGGGATCTAAAAGCTAGATTTAAAATTCAATCATTTGATAAAATCGGCAACCTAATGCTCGATTTCAATCGCATGGCTTCAGAAATTGAATTCCTTGTTCAACGAGTAAAGAAACAAGAGTCCACCCGTCGTGAACTTTTGCAGGAACTTAGCCATGATTTGCGCACACCCCTGACAAGCATAAGCACGTCTATTGAGACTCTGCAGCTTCATAATAATAATATATCCGAAGGCGATCGCGCCGCACTGCTTGCGATGGTAGGAAATGAAACTCACTATTTGGTGCAGTTACTTGAAGATTTGTTTTTTATAGCTGACCTGGATGAGCCTAGCTATCGCACGGAAACAGAATCATTGTCGCTAGAATCTATTTTGAATAGCGAAATAAAATTTCGGCAGTCCTTATCGTTTGAAAAAACCACTTGGACCTTTATGTCAACTCCGTCCTGTTCCGAGTTTCTGTTCCAAGGAAACAAACAATTAATATTGCGCCTATGCAAAAACGTGTTAGACAATGCCGCTCGCTACACTATAAACAAAGTTCACGTTCAACTAGATTATACGGGTAAAATTTGGTGTCTGGAAGTGACTGATAATGGCCCAGGAATTTCTGATTCCGAAATTGCAAACTATGGCCGTCGGCGTCAGCAGCGCACATTAGTGACCGCGCAAAGTTTTCAAGTCTCGTTGGGTTTGGGTTCTGTAATTATAAAAACAATTGCAGAACTCTATGCAGGGACAGTAGAAATTCAAAACACAGCTCAATCCAACAACCAGGATCAATCGAAAATCACAGGCACTCACGTTCGAATTTTTTTAAAAGGTTTATAGTTTTTAAATCTCTCCATAGTTTTTACACACTTATATTTTATAGTCATCGCAGTTCTAAAAAATGCTCTAACCTGAGGAGGAAAAATGAGAGCTTTATTAATCGTGATACTAGCAAGTATAGTAAACGTAAGTTTTGCAAAGGCTGCTGATACAGCGCCAACATTGGAAGCACAAGACAGCACTGTTGTTGAGGCTCAAACACTGAGTGATGTAATGACCGTTGATCAACCTGCTGTTGGTTCAGCACCAGATGTGACGACAGAGGCCCCGCCAAGTGCTGATATGGCAGCGAAACACCACGCCAAACGGCAAAACCCATGCAAGGCTATAAATGCAGATGCTACTCAAAAGGCAGCCATCAAAGCAGCGGTTGAGGCTTTTAAAACAGGCTCTACGGCAAAACGAACCGCTGTGCGCGCGGCACATAAAAATTTGCTTAGCGTAATTAAGGATGCAAATTCTGATGCTACAGCAGCTAACACTGCTATTGAAGCATTAAATGCGGCCGGCGATGCCGTTCGTGCTGATTCAGAAATGCTGAAGGTTACTATTTTGTACACCATTTTGAAGCCTGAACAACGCGCGACTGCTGTTACTTGCATGATGATGATGAAACATCATGGTGGACAGAAACAGCAGCACCACGGGAAACGACGCCCTGGTCAAAACCATCAAGGTCACACTCCGCACCATGGCCATAGGGGTAATCAAAATAGTGAGCAGGATCCAACTTCACAGCAAACTGACGAAATAACCTTACAGTAATTTGACCGACTTTTTTAAAAGGGCATTGGTTTTAAAATCCAATGCCTTTTTCCTTGGCCTCTCCTTTGGCCTCCTTGCTGCAATTTAATCAATCGGGAACGAGAAATCAGGTAATCAATCTTAATGAATCTCAGTCCCAATAGGTTATCTATTGAGCGGAGATGTATGAATTTTAATCGAGTGTCTAGCTTTTTTGGTTCGATCCTTGGGTTTGTTTTATTCCTTAGTTTTGGCTCCATCGGGGCTGTAAGAGTAGAAACCCGCAAACTTAGTCCGGTGTTAGCAAAACTGAGAACTCTCGTTTCTAAAAATCCAAATCGCGTAGAATCACGTCTCTTGGATTCAAACAATAGGCAGGGCCCACGCTTTGAAATCACAGAAGAAGTTATAGAGCCCACTTCTAGCAAAGGCGTAAAACTTTTTCTGTTCAAAGGGTATTTTCGCTCGAAACCATCCTCACCAAAAATCTATTTTGAATACCGCCTCCCAGAAAATTATAGTGGGATCGACGTTTCAGAATCTTCTGGGTACACAAAAGACAGTTCCTTTTGGAACGAACCCAATGAGCGAGCAGGATTTTCAGAACACGGTATGGGTATTTTAACTTTTGACGGCTGGGTTCGCGGACGAACTCTATCTGCTATTCCAAAAGCCGCTGCTGGACATCCAGATCAAATGCCTGATGTTGTTACGACCCGTGCAGAAGCTAAATTGAAATTTGATCTTGTAAAAGCATTGGGCATTAACGATATCGTTGGTATCGGACATTCGCGGGGTGCCGGCATCGAAGCTCGTTTTCTGCAGCTCATAGTTAGACAAAATAAAGATCCAGATACTAAAGATAAAATTAATATCCTTTCACACACAGATACTAACGGTCTTGTAAGCTATGTAAGCCAGACATTCCCAACAAATATAATGGGTACAGACTCGTCGATGACAGCCGGGTACTATAGACGCACTATCATTAGACACAATACCGAGCCTGAAATAGCAGCTGTTCGCGGAGAATTTGAACAAATCAAGCTTAAAACTCCGGAAATGTATCACAAAGAGCTTATGCACCAGTGGACTGAATTTGAAGGTGAATTCATGGAAAACTTTACTAACTATCGCAAAATGTTTTTCACTCAAGAGCCTCAATTCAATGACGTTTGGGACCCGCATATGCGGGACCTTTCAGAAGACGAGTACTCAGCAATTCAGAGAAAGTATTCTTTGATTATTGAACCGTTTACTAACACACAAACCACAATGGAAAATTTCGCTATTGATTTGATGTCCGACAAAACACTCACAGATCGAGTCGAAAAAGATCGGGACGTTGCAGGTTTAAGAGCGATGATGAAAGGATTGAGAACTGCTTTTTCATACAATGGACACAAATATTTTATCCCGCACACAATCCTGCCGTCGCTTGTTGAGTTAGCACAAGAAGGAATTCCCATTAAAGTAGTTTATTCGCCCCATGACAAAATGGTGTCTTCTGAACACGCCAAAATTAAACGAGCAGCCTTGCAGTATTATGGGTCCGTGGAAGTCATAAAAGATGACTCCACTCATGACCTCACTAACGCACACTATGGACCGAATCGCGAGATCTGGGAAAAACGAATTGTTCGTAAAATTGTGGATCATGTCCAAGTCTATCGTTGCCAAAAATACTACAATTAGACCCCGTCTCATTTTGGCCCACTCAAATTAACTTATTCCTTAAAAATGCCGATACAGACGTATGTCTGAATTCTTTGAGCAGGATCATATTCCAATAAACCTGACCGTCTTACAGCGGCTCCACGGCCCGATCCCTTTTGATATCTTTATTGAGCGCGCGCCCAACGCCTACACTAAAATTTTTAAAAAGAATTTTTACGTCGATTTTGAGCGAGTAAAAAAATACACTGAGGAAAAAAAGGTTCATAAATTTTTTGTGGAAAAAAAAGACTACGACGAATATCTAAAAGTAGTAGCAACAGTTTCCCATGATTTTTTTGAAAACGCCGAAGACAAAACCGTAGATGAAATCGTGTCGGTCGTGAAGGATGTCGCTGATTTGTCCTTGCTGGAACTAATGGAAAAAAATGCCATAAATCAAGAATCGATTACTTATGCTACCAATACGATAAAAGGCTGTATTAAAACACTCGGCAAAGACAAATCGTCTCTGGTTCGCCTTTTAAAACTTATATCCGCTCACCCTTATTCCTTTAGGCACGCTATAGCAACGATGGTATTTTCACTCTTTTTAGGTCGTGCTGCTAAAATTGTAGGCCAGCGAAATCTAGAAATACTTGGACTAGGCGCTTTACTGCATGACATCGGCATGAGCCTGATTAATATGGAAATTGAAGACAAAAAAGATCTTTCGGCAGACGAATGGAAAGAAATAAAGAGTCACCCAGAAATTGGAAAACGAATAATTGAGGATATAAAAAACGTTCCCACCGAAGTTAAACTAATTGTGCTCCAACATCACGAACAACCAAATGGCAACGGTTACCCAAATAACTTGTATGGTCGCGATACTTTTTTCTTAGCAAAAATCGTGGCCATTGCGGATACTTTTTGTGCATTGACTTTACCCCGTCCCTTTCGCGATCGAATTTACACCGTTTATGAAGCTATCGATGTCATGATTTATGACCGCGGCAAATTTGATCAAAAATTAGTAGAAATCTTTGCTACCGTCTTTATTCGGCCCAAAGACCTCCTAAACAAAAAGAAAGCCGGGTAACTCAGACACTGTACGCTTTTCTCTAGACACTGTCAGATTTTTCATCACTCAAAGTCATTCTAGAGGGCTGTGCTGGCACTTAGATTTGCATTCCAATAGGGCAAGGGGTGCTAAATGGTTTCTAAAATTGAGACGGTTATTAGAAATCTTTGCTGGAGTGTTGCAAGCTTTGTACTCTTCTTCGGTTTTCAAAATTGCACAAATCCCCTACGTTTTTCAGGCACCCCAGACGGCGATTCGTCCTCAAGTTCTATGAACGTCACTAGTTCACCGGGAGACTCCGGGGGTCCAGGCTCCTTGGCACCAATTGTTCACCCGGTCCCAATTGATGACTCGAAGGGAACTTCAAGTTTATCCTACAATGCTTTAGAAATTACTTACGAAGATAAAACGAGTTTCAATGTGGACCGCCCTTGTCGAGTGTATACCCTGGTTTTATTTCCAAATGGAGAAAGGGGTTGGTATGATATTCAGAGCCCTAATTACCAAAAATATATGCGATACGATACTTCGCAATTCCTTTTATCCCAGCCCGCACTCACTGGCTTAACGGGTTCCAAAACCAAACTTTGCATTACAGGGACACCTTACCACTTTTACACGCTCACAAAAATGAAAACATCGAATGCTAACTCAGGCGAGTACACAGACACATCAGGCATTTCCTGGCAATCTACCCGAGACATTGTTCGTTCAACGGCTTACTTTTTCAAAGCAGATCCCGAACACGCCACGACTGATTTTGGTGCGGTGGCAGAAATGATAGCGTTGTTTATGTTTCCAATAGGATCACCGTCTTCGGGCTCAGATTTAGTTCTGATTGCCTCATCGAATGGACCCATATCCTATCTATCGGCCGGTGATCAGCGCCAGCTTGAAAAAACGATTGTTTATTCGAATCAAGGGACTCAAATTTTGTGGAGAGAAATTGGAAGGTTTAATAATCAGAATGAAGAAAGCATTTCTTTAGAAAATATTCCTGCGGGAACCTACCGACTTGATTTTCGAATGGATCAAGTAAACTTTAATAAAGTAGCTGCTTCGCACAGTCTTTATGGCGTCACTTATATCACGGTGAAATAAACTTAAATTATTTCTTGCCATTTTGTCCCACGATCTAAATCTTCGAGACATAATGGCATATAAGACTTCAAATATGTCTCTATTTAATTTACACATAATTCTTCTTTCAAAGTCACGCCTTGCAATACTTCGAAAAACAAATTAGGTTTCCTCCATATTTCAAATAAGTCAGATCTAGGAGGTAAGAAATGGTTTGCCGGTTTTTTTTAACAAGCCTATTTCTAATTAATCTTTTTGGGATCGCTGCATGGGCAACTGAAGAGACCTTTGATATCGAGACTGAACAAACTAAAATGAACTTACCTCAAACATCTACTTCTCTCGCACAAAAAATAAACGTAATGGGCCGAGTAGATCTTACTGCGGAATACACACCTTCTGATAAAGGCACAGGTCCTGCCGGCTCGGGAAGGCCGGGAGAGTCTTCATTAAATAACAATCACTTCTTGTTTTTTCTAAAAGTGAAAGCGTCGGAAAAAACTAGCTTTATGGGTGAATTTGCGGATAAAAATTTCTTTAGTGTCGACTATAAAAGCTCAGAATTGTTGACGACTTCTTTTGGAAAAATTCTGGTTCCATTTGGTGACACTCGATTTTTTCATCATTTTTATGGTGGAGTCCAAGGATACTCTGGCAAAGGCGTCATGCTTCAAAACATCTGGTCGTCACCAGGCTTAAATATGAACTGGAATTTTAAAGCAAACTCTTTAGATACTTTTGTTATTCGTGGCTTCAAAGAAAGCAATGGAACTGTTTCTCTTCAAGATGCTGCTGAAACCAAAACCTTTGCTGCCGGGGCGCGATGGACAGCAAGCTTTGAAAACAAGTACACTCTAATTACTTCAGCGATAAATACGGACTATCTCGGGCATTTGTCAGTGCTGCTAGGTGGATTTGATTTTTATACCGATTACGGTGCCTTCCATTCTGAGCTATTTAGAACTATTCGAATTTCTGCTGGCGTGGCAAATGCCTGGATCGAGTCAGAACCTGATAATTATCAGCGGCGCGGAGACTATTTGCAATTGGCAACAAATACATGGGCCCCTGCGGAAGTGCGAATTCGATACGGCACTTATATAAATGATTCAAGAACTATAACTGGCAAAGATGTTCATAATTTTAATATTGGAATGTCAGTACCGGTTGACGTTATGAAAGTTTTGTTTGAATACCAATGGAACTATGAAGCCGTTGACGAATACGATAATGACGTGGCTAGAATTATGGTTAGCTTGGATTTTTAGGAGAAAAAAATGACCGCCTCTTGGACTGAAATTGCAAAATTGCGACTAAGAAATGCGCCGCGACCTTTTAAGGCTTTAGCTTTGGGTTATGTGGCTGCACTGTCCCTGGCCTATCTATATGCTATAGTAAATATCGCTTTGGTAGTTGGGCTAACTCCAAAAGCAATTGCCGTGCATTATTATGGTGCTGAACAAAAGGTAACAGAAACAAAAGTCACCACTGGGGAACAAGAATTAAATTTAGATGACACTTCGTCAGAGGCAAAAATTGAACTTGGACCACGGCCCAGCTTTAAAAATTTGGTCGCTGAAGGGCATTTTCACCTATTTGGAATGTCTAGTTTCTTTTTTGGTCTTACGCTATTGGTTCTATTTACAGGACTCTCTGTAAAAGAAAAAACATGGCTTGTCATTTTACCCTATGCGGCTGTGGTAGTGGATAACGTAAGTTTTATGATTACCCGTTTCGGTGGCCCCCGTTTTGCTTATCTCACTGCAGTAGCTGGTACATTGATGGGAATTACTTTTACAATTTTATGGTTTGCAGTACTAAACGAAATTTTTAGAAAATCGGAGACCTAGTATGAAGATAATAATAGCATTGGCACTTGCGGCACACTTTGGATTTAGCAACGAACTGGTATCGCTCAAAGATTATCTTAAAAAAGAACTCGCTGGCTCATCAAAAATGAGCAAAGAATCCTTTTCTTTGAGCGAACTAGAAAAACAATCATTAAAAAAAACCGCAGAAAACGCGGACGAATCAGCTTTTACATTTTATTACGGCAAAACTGCCGAGGGAAAAATGGAAAAAGCCTGCACCATTGTTGGGCAAAAGGGAAAAGAAGGACCCTTGTCTGTAGGAGTTTGTTTCAATCCAGAAGGGGTAATTCAATCAGTTACCGTTTTAGCTCACCAAGAAGAACGTGGAAAAAGGATTTCAGAAGACTCTTTTTTGAAACAATTTAAAGGAAAAAAAATGACCGACGCTTTCGTTGTTGGCAAAGATGTAGACGGAATTAGCGGAGCGACTTGGTCATCCAACTACATGTCTGAGGCCTTAAGAAAAACGAGCTTTGCATTTAAGCTAATAAAAATTTAACACTCTAACTGGAGGCGTCCTTGAACACTTTTTCAAACCTATTATTTCTCTTAGTGGCAATTGTAATCCATGCTGGCTGTGGAAGTCAGACCCCTTTCAGCCGTGGCCAGCAGTCGACTGGCGGAGACTCATTGACCGCTGCAAAACCAATCCCATCACCTAGCGATGACTCGTCAAAAGCAGGCCAACCGGCTGCACCGGCAGGTCCTGACCTGCCACTGGACAATTGTGTCGCCATTTCTAATTCAGTAAAAAAAGTCTGTGAAACTGAATTTGTTCGTTATATTTTGCCGGCATTGACCCAAAGCTGTGATCGCTGCCACGACAATCCAGGACCTGATTTTAAAACGGCCATTTCCATGATAGAACCTGGATTTCCTGAAAAAAGTAAATTGTATTTAGCACCTACTGGGCATGTGATCAGCACGGGTAAAAAGCACAAGGCAGCCTGGCCTGCAGACGGGCAAGAGGCAAAAAATCTAGAAGAATGGATTACTGGAAAATAGAGTGTGCCAATACCGTTCCGAATACTTATTTCTTCTGCATTTTTCACACTGGTTTTGTTAAACTGCCAATCTCCAATCAAATCTAGTCTAAAAGATTCCGACTCTTCCATTGATGGTCGCCTTTGTTTCTTTTCACAGAAAATTCCAAGTATGGGAACATTTCTTGAATTGCAGTTTCTTGGCGCCTGCCAAGAAACCAAGGCACAAAGCGTGATCCTTAGTGCAAAAAACTACCTGGATAAGCTAGAATCTGAACTTAGTCTCTATCAGAAAAACAGCCAACTTTCTGTACTCAACAGTTTAGGATCCATTTCAGATGTAAGTGATGATTTTTTGAATCTTTTAATCCTTTCTTTTGATCACAATAAAAAAACTCAGGGAGTTTTCAATATCGCTATTTACCCTGTTCTAAATGAGATTAAAAAATCATTTGAAAGATTAGAGATACCACCGAGGTATTTGAAGGTATTGAAACCTAAAATTGATTTAACTCAAATCGAGGTCAATAATCGTCGTGTAAGCTTCAAACAAAAAGGAATGATGCTGACTTTTGATGGAATTGCAAAAGGTTATGCCGTAGATAAAATTTCTGAATTTTTATTATCCGCTGACATTCAAAACTATTTGGTTAATTTTTCAGGAAACATGAAATGGAATGGCCATCGAGAAGACGGAAAACTTTGGTCAATTGCGATTTGGGATCCGATAGCAAAAAAATCTATTTCAATCCGAAATACTGGTTCCGGTGCGATTGCAAGTTCAGGTGTTGATTATAGTTACTATTCTAAAAATAAGAAATGGCATCACATAATTAACCCAAAGACATTAATGCCAGCCAATACTAACATCGCCGCGACTGCTGTTGGACCGTCAGCGACTATTTGTGACATTTTATCGACCAGTACATTTATTTTTTCAGATTTTGAACGTGAGACAATCTATTCAAAGGACTACCCAGACTATCAGTATTGGGTCAGAACGACAGCGGGAAAAATTAAATCCAACCTACGATAAAATAACTAGAATTCTAATTTAAAATTGGGCCCGCAAAGGACCCAATGATTTCAATAATTAGGTAGCTGGTGTTTCAACAGCAGCTGCTGGCTTTGGCATAGAAGGTTTCAAAATTTTAGCATCAAGCAATACTTTTACTTTAGCATCGCCATTTACTGGCAAACCTTTGCTAGTAACAACAGCAAATCGGCCCGAGCTTTTTTGTGTAATTGTG
>JAYVPD010000158.1:0-20543 GCA_043757515.1 Pseudobdellovibrionaceae bacterium | reverse complement strand
GACACAAATTTAAAGTCGGTCGTGATTTACGGTGGTGTTGGCTACGACAAACAAAAGAATTCTCTTAGAAATGGCGTACAGTTTATCTTTGCGACTCCAGGTCGATTAATTGATCTTTACAAAGAACATTTGATCGATATGAGATTGGTTCGCGCGGTCGTATTTGATGAAGCGGACCGAATGTTTGATATGGGATTCAAAGATGACATGAAATTTATTTTGTCACGAGTCCCTCGGGAACGTCAGTTTTTGGTATTTAGCGCAACTTTAAATTTAGATGTAATGAACACGGCCTATCAGTTTGGCGCAAATCCTGTTGAAATAAATATTTCACGTGATAAAGCGACCGCGGATAACGTCAAAGATTTTCTATTTCATGTCGGTGATCGGGAAAAGCCGCAGGTATTGTTATCTTTGTTGAAAAAACGAAATCCTAAGCAAACAATTATTTTTACGAACTTCAAGAATAATGTAGAAGCTGTGGCTCAATTTTTATCTGAAAATAATTTTCCTGCAATTGCGATATCAAGTCTGATGAGTCAGGCGCAGCGAACACGCGTTTTAGAACAATTCAAAGAAGTGAACGAGAAAAATATTTTGGTAGCTACTGACATAGCAGCCCGTGGCTTGGATATTCAAGGAGTTGACTTAGTTATCAACTTTGAACTTCCAATGGATTGTGAAACCTATGTGCATCGAATCGGACGAACAGGCCGTGCGAATGCAGAAGGCACGGCATTGAATTTATGCAGTGACCGTGATTTGGATTCTTTGGGACGAATCGAAGAATTTTTGAAACGAAAAATAGATCAGGATCATCTGGAAGCCAGTGACATGGTCACAGAATTCAGCCCTTTTTCAGATGGACGGAATCGGCACCAATCGAACCGTCCCAAGCCTGATTTTCGCGGAAAACGAAACGATCGTCCCGAGCGTGGCGATAGACCTGATCGCAGTCGTCGAGGCGGCGGAGATCGCCAACAAGGCGCCCAGCAAGGCCAGGGCGGAGGCAACGGTGGTGGTCAGCGAGATCGCGACAACCGACCACGTCCACCGCGCACTGAATTTAATAACAATCGTGGCAATGGAAATGGTTCGGTAAATACTACTAAACCAAATCAAGCGGTGAATAATTCACAACAAAAGCCGGTTCATCAAAATCAGGGCGTAGCCCCAATTAAAGGTGCGGCCCCAAGAAAAGATTCTGGCCCGACGCCGACCAGTCGACCGAATGCGCCTAAATATAAAAATGGACAGCCTAATTATTCTAAGGGACCCAAGTCGTATGCTAAAAAATCAGCTACAAAATCTCCACCAGTAAAAAATGTGGGCGGTTTAAAACAAAAAGTCGTTGGGTTTTTCAAAAAAATGTTTTCTTAGAGAACTCTGAATAGGTTTACGGCATCGACCACAGCTTTTGGGCGATACGATTTTGAAATTTGATCCCAATCCAGTTCACGCCAGCCAAAAAGCTCATAGACAGAGTTTTTTTGATTTCTATCAGTTAGAAACTGAAAAACTTCTAAATTCGAATCAATTAGATTTCGTTTAGAAATCAATGAAGGCAAATGAAAATGCGCAAACATTTCTTCGTTGTTCATCTGCGCATAGTTCATGATTCCAGATTTGGCCAGACTAGCAATTTTTGCTGCCGACAGGGGATGGCAGGTATAAATTAGTAAAAGTTTTTCCGTATAATCCGCATATTTCAAAAGTTCTTTCATTCTTAGCGGTTTGCACGATTCAACTACAATTTGGTTCGCAGACCATTTTGAAAAGGAAGAAATCTTGATTGTTTTTTTTATAGGAAAAATTGAAAAATCATCCCCATTTGAAAGCGCAATCAAAGAAGATTCTGTATTTTTAAGTAATTTAAGAAGAGGATCATTTTCATTGATAGATCCGACATTCAATCCTTCTTTGAAAATAACTAAATCAAATTTGGATTTATCCACAATGTTAACAAAATTAATCACATTAAAATCTTTGATAATAGAGGCAAGCATTGTTTTATTAGCAGCCTGTGCCGGGAAATATTCGTTTGTAAGCCAAAACTGGGACATGGATTTGATATAATTTGAAAAACTTGGCTCTTTTAAAAGCTTAAAATCGACAATGTAGTTTTTGATTCGATTTACCGAAAAAGCAAATATCTGGTGCTGTTCCTTTAAACTCATTCGTTCATAGCCATTTATCCAGGCTTGAATGAATTTGCGCTGCAAACGTTCTTTGATAAAATCTGATCGTGTTTCAAAAAATTGATAATTCCTATTAATACAAAGCTTCCAAGTCGGAGTCAGTTTCCAATCTGATATGCAGTTAGGATGACTTTGATTCTGAACAGATTTCCAAAATACGGGAGCTTGCAGCGGTTTGTCCTTGGGTAAAAGTGGTTCATGTCCAGTTAAGCTATAAAATATAAATTGAGTTAGGGTTTCATCAAGCAGATCAAAACGATTTAATTTTCTATTTTGATCTTCAATCCAATTTTTAACGACCAAATAGCCTAAGACATCGGTAGATTCAAAAAGGGCACCAGAAACAATTGCTTTTTGATGTCCATGGACAAATGTAGTTCCATCTTCAGATAAGACCAGAGAAATTTTTGATGTGGGTAATAAAAACTCAAACGGCGTCAATTGCTGGTTAACTCGACTTACAGTTTTATTAAGTTCTTTGGACCATTCAGCTGAACCGCCATTTTCACAAGATGGTACAATTATTTTTTTCCATTCCATGGATTGCACAGACCGGCTTTTTATACAGATTTTTTGAGACGCAGAATGCGAAACAATCAGCACAAAAATGCTGCCTAAAATAATCGCCGAAGCGGCTAATAGTTTTGAAATGATAGAATTAAATGGCACTACCTTGGGTATCGCCTTGAACCAATTGCCTGGGAACAAAAAATGGGTCAAATTGAAATTTTTTCTAAGGAAACGGCCCTCAAATTGCTCTTGAAGGTTTTCGCTTTTGCTCGGGTTGGCCTAGAGATTTAAGGGGCTATCTCACATACCGGCCGTGACCACAAAAAGGTCCGTTTAGTTTTTTGGATGTCGGCGACTTGCACCTTTAAAAATACCTGGTATTTTTTAGGATTTTTTGACTTAGGGCACGTAGGATAGGGAATTTTAACTTTTTCTGGAACTTCAATTGAGGCTAAAAAATCATTCCAGCATTTCAAATGCATCTTATCTGAATTAAAATCGCAGTCGACCAAATAGCGCTGATAATATTCTAGAGCGGCTGTTTTCAACGAAATCGGAATTACTTTCACTATCGTGTTGTTGTTTTTAATTCCCGAATACGTCATCAGGCCCGAATCCAAATCGTAAACTTCAAATTTTGTTCGAGCGCTGAGTTCGTCAGGATCCTGGACAAACAAAAAACGACGAAATAGTCCATAAAAATTGGAACCAGACGTACCAAGTTTTTTATAGGAATCAAATTTAATATCGCGACAATAGGATTCTAAAGATACTTTTTTATCAATCGAGTTTTCTTTGTAATACAAATTTTTTCCTAAAAAACCGGGTTCTTCTTTTTCTAGGACTATATAGGATTTAAACACAAAACAATTCAATTTGATTTTTTCATCTTCCAGAATTTCGCTGTCTTCTAGAGTTTGAGAGTTTTTAAAAAGTGGACGATCAAAATCTGCAAACGCTTTGGGAAGTATAAAAAATAAAAAAAATACAAAGTAGGTTTTCATCTTTCCTAATACTGGCTCTTTTTTGAATGTTTTTCTAGTCTTTTCTCTTTTGGACGATTTTTAGAATCTACAAAAACTACCTGCGGCTTGTGTTTGCCTGCCTTTTCAATTGGCAGAGTGGTATAAGCCACAATTATTACCAAGTCACCTTTTTGAACTAGGCGTGCAGCCGCTCCATTCAAGCAAACCTGGCCTTTTTTGCCTTCAATCACATAGGTAGTGAAACGATTTCCATTATTGCAGTTTAAAATATCCACTTTTTCATGGATAAATAGTCCCGCTTCTTTTATCAGAACTGGGTCAAGTGAGATCGACCCCTCATAAGTTAAGTCAGCTTCTGTCACAGTCGCGCGGTGAATTTTACATCGCATAAGTTCTATTGTCATGACGTCCTCACAGTTCTTTAGTGTTCATCGATAGTGAAAGCAGTAATCCCTTTAAAACTAAATCGGGAATGGTTCGGGAAAAAACCTTTTCTTTTTCAAACAAATGGGAAAAACCTCCAGTGCCAATAATGACAGGTGGATCATCCATAAAGCACTCGGCCTGCAGGCGCTGGCTTATTTCTTTCATTTGTCCTAAATGTCCATAATACAGTCCAGATTGAATGCTTTCCACTGTCGAGCGCCCCAAGGCCTCATTGCGTTCTTCAATTTCAACGGCAGGAAGCTTAGCCGTGCGACTTTCTAGCGACTCCATGCTAATTTTTAGTCCGGCAATTATAGTTCCGCCTAAATATTCTTTGTCTTTTGAAACAGCGCAAAACGTGGTCGCTGTCCCAAGGTCAATAATTATCAGATTCTTATCAGGATAGAGATGGCTAGAGGCGATGGAATTTGCAATTCGGTCGGCACCCACCTCTAGCGGGTTTCTGTATTTAATTTTTAGGCCCGTTTTTACCCCTGCCTGAAGCACAAAGGGTGCGATATCAAAGTACTTTTTGCACGCGCCACGAATGGAATACAAGACATCGGGAACAACCGTGCAAATTGCGATCTGTTTCACGAGTTCGGGGCTAAAACCATTTTCCCTAATGGCTGCTCTGAGAAAAATTCCAACTTCATCTGAAGATGAACTTGTTTTTGAATTTTTTCGAAACGAGGCGACCATTTTGCCGTCCATGTTAAAAAGTCCGGCATAAATTTGCGTGTTTCCCACATCCAGAGCTAGAATCATTTTGCCTCCGCAAGTATCAAATTTGCTAGTTGATTAATCAATTGATCTTTGGAATTCAGCAATAAGGGGGGATTTCCAATTTTAGAAAAAAATGAAAATCGATGATTCCCTTTTGTGCGATCTATTTGGCTAATATCATTTTGAACTACAAAGTTAACGTTGCTATTTTCAAAGACTTTTTCTACTGCACTCTGCACGCCTTGCTTGTTAGCATGGGAGGTCAATTTAAAGCCGACGATGTTTATTTTTTTATTCTTACTGTAAGAAGCAAGTTTTGAAATAATTTTGAAATTTGGTTTTAATACGAGTTTAATCGGTTTATCGGAGGATATTTTCTTGGCTGAAGTTTTTGGCTTTAAACCTTCTATTTTATCTAGGCTAAAATCGCTAACGGCCGCCGCATGAACTACAAAATCAAAATGTTCATTAGATAAAGTTCTTTTCAACAGCGTATTGAGGTCTTTAAATGATTCAAAAGAATATACTTCAATTCCATCGGGTACAGTTAGTTTCATTGGATTGTTAAGCACTAAAGTAATTGAAAGGCCCAAATCAAATAATCGTGATGCAATTGAGATGGCTGTTTCTCCGGTGCTTGAATTGGTAAGTGATCTCACATCGTCAATAGGCTCTGTAGTTCCGCCGCCCGTAATCAAGATACGAGGTTTTTCAAAACGAGCGCGATCTGAAATAGTCGGTGTCTCAATAGCCCCAATAGACTTTAACAGTCTGTTGATTTCAACTAACATTATTTCTGGCTCTAGTAGTTTTCCATAGCCAATTTCACCGCATGCAAGAATTCCAGAGCCTGCTTCCAAAATTGACACCCCAATTGATTTCAAGTGACTCACTGAGCGCTGTGTTTGGGGATGTTCATACATTTTAGTATTCATTGCTGGCGCGACAATAAATGGCTTTTTGAAATCGTGGGCCAAATATAAGGTCGATGCTAAATCGTCAGCAATACCACTGGCCATTTTATTTATAAAACTAGCAGTAGCCGGGGCCACTAAGACAGCATCCGCATCGCGTATGAGATGAATATGCGACATCACGTTATCGGAATCATAAAGGTCTACGTGGGCTTTTTTACCGATTAGCCCTTCGATGGTTGATAGCCCAATAAATTTCAGAGCCGACCCGGTTAAAACACAGTCAACGTCGTATCCCTTTTGTACAAGGCGCGACAACACAGTTACAGCTTTATAAACGGCAATCGATCCTGTAAACACAAAAAGTAGTTTTAATTTTTTATTTTCGCTCGACATTGTCAATCAACCTGACCTCTCCGGCTCCATTTGCCGCGGGTAAAAAAGCAGCAACATAGCGCCGAGCTTCAATATCCACTAAATAATCAATTTTAAATCCAGATTTTTCTAATTCGGTCCGCGCAGCTAGTGCCGTGGCTGAATTGGAAATCGTTTTGTAAATAAGCGAGGCCTTTTTCCTATATTCAGGATCGAGGCGAGCGTTTCGTGAACTTAAAGCAAGACCTTCAGAGTTTCGTAAAGTAGGGCAGGCGATAATTTCTGTCGGTAAAAATAAAGCTTTGACCATTTGTTTTATCAGTTCCAATTGCTGAAAATCTTTTTCACCCATATAGACTCGATTGGGACTAATAATATTTATCAACTTCAAAACCACAGTAAGAACGCCCTGAAAATGGCCCGCTCGAGAGGCCCCGCAAAGAAGGCGGCTAAGGTCATTCTCATTTACAGAAAATGCGTAGTTATCGGGATAAATTTCTAGATAGCTGGGATAAAAAACGACGTCGGTGCCAGCGTCAGCTGCAAGTTTTAAATCTGCTGCCCATGTACGAGGGTATTTTTCAAGATCATCAGATTTATTAAATTGGGTAGGGTTAACAAAAATGCTAAGAACCGTAAAATCATTGTCCTTACAACTTTTCTGAAGCAGGCTCAAATGCCCCTCATGCAAGGCGCCCATCGTTGGCACAAAGCCTACTGACTTTGCCCCCACGGATTTGCGCCATTGTTGCATGTCGGACGCTGCTTTTATAACAAGTGGTGTTTTAGAACTCATTCGTAACTTTCCTTTTGTGATGGAAAGACCTTATTAACGACTTCCTTGTGGTAATCATTAAATACATTTTTGAAAGCTTCGCTTGCATTGAAATATTTTTTCAAAAATTTTGGTTTAAAGCCAGCGTTGAAACCCAGCAAGTCTTGCAAAACCAGCACTTGCCCATCCACATCGGAACCAGCACCAATTCCAATCACTGGAATTTTTACTTCGCTTGCAATTTTTTGAGCTAGCCCCGATGGGACGCATTCAAGGACCAAGGAAAAGCAACCGGCGTCTTCCAAGCGTTTAGCATGATCAAAAATTAAATTTTGTGATTCTTTTTCTTTTCCCTGAACCTTGTGTCCCCCTAAAGTGTGGACAGATTGGGGGGTAAGTCCCAAATGTCCCATTACAGGAACTCCGGACTGAACAACATGCGAAATAAGTTCTAGATTGCCAAGTGCGCCTTCTAATTTTAAGGCCTCAGAGCCGGCTTTCATTAAAGCTTCAATGTTATTCATGTTTTCAGTCAATGATTTTCGATAGGACAAAAATGGCAAGTCGCCAATAATAAATTTTCCAGGGGCGCCTCGACTGACGGCGGCCACATGATAAGCCATCAATGGCGTGTCGATCATGACTGTTGAAGAAAACCCGTGCATGACCATGGCCGCAGAATCGCCAACAAGGATGCAATCTATGTCCGATTCATTTATTATTTGCGCAAAGGAAAAATCGTAACACGTAACCATGGATATTTTTTGGCGAGCGATTTTTTTATCAATAAAGGTATGGGCGTTAAGTTTCATAATTTAATTCCTTTTGCTTTTACAAACGCTTCGTAAATAGGTTTAAAATGGTTTTCATTCAATGAATTTAAATTCTCTTTAATGGTGTTTATATCATTTCGCGCAAGGGGCCCGGTTAAGGCTTGGCCGCCTTGGTCTTTAAAATTCTTTAATACTCGATCCAAATAACTAAATAAAGCGTCGTCAGGTATAGCAAGCGTTTGAAACTGGCTAAGTACTTCCGTCCAAAGAATAGTTGGAAAATTTCCGGCCATCACGCAGAGAGCATGATAATACTGCTTTTTATTGCTTGGAAGGTGACTCCATGGATTTTTAGAGCCAGGGATTAAATCAGCTAAAGAAGTGCGCGACCCAGAGTCAACTTGGCTAGGTGGGGATACGGTCATATGAATGCCGTCAAAATCAGATTGCGCCAATGTCGATCTGCTAAAAGTCATAAGCGGATGAACGGAATAGATGAATTTAGAAATATGGGACCCCGAAAAATGAACCCAAATTTTATCTGACGAATCTTGATCCAGGCACATTTCGTAAACGTCTTCGATAGCATTGTCGCTGACGGCAAGCCAAACATGTGTCGCTCTTTTAAGAGCTTTAGCTGGTTGAAATGGCTGGGATCGCCCTCTAAATACCGAAGTATAGGGTAGATTATTAGATTCTAAATGGACCCTCATTTGGGCGGCCAAACGACCATTCCCGACGAGCCCAATATGAATATTTGAAGCCGTACTTTTCATAACTTTTTAAAACCTAGGTACCTGTACTGTTAATTCAGAATCAAGTCCGTTGCTAAAGGGTATCATAATCTGTTTCAAAAAGTCAAACTAGGCGTATTTTATTGGCATTACGTAAAAATTCACATACGTTTGGGCCCTATGAGCAAGTTTACCTGGATCTACATTTTAAGCGCAGCCACTGTTATCATTGGTGGAGTTTTTTTTGCGGTCACTTATGGCCTGACTCCGCAACCTATTCCCAAAATTTCGTGGAGTCACTTTGTGTCTCCGGCCGATTACGGGGCCAATATTTATAAACGAATGCGGCTAGAAGTTCAGAGCCATAATTTGCTGTTTCTGGGAGTTTTGCCAGATCGTGAAAACCACTATTATGCGTGGAAAGGATTTCTAGACTCGTTAGAACCAGAATTTAAATTTGAACACGTGATTGTAGAAACCTCGCTGCCACATAAAAATTTGTTACAATTTACGGAAGAAATAAATCTTATCGAAAATCAACAAACAGTGATTGGTTCAATCAAAGACATTATTAATTCCAAAAAAAAAGTAGTGATTGTTGTACCGACCACTTTTATTTCCTATCTTGTTCGTGACAATTTTTATTCACTATTAAATCATTCAATATACGAATCTGAACAAGGACTTAAATTTGACGTCGACTGGTTAACTTTTTCACTATCAAGCTTTCCACTTGTTCGTGAAGACGAACGGAAAATGGAAATTCCCTGTGACACCGACGTAAAAGATGCGAACGGGACTGGGGCTTTGGGTTGCATGATCATCACAAAAGCACGATCATTTTATCGAAACAAGCGTGTTGACGGAAAAATTCCAGGAACTTTAGACCAAATTGGAACAAAAGAATATTTGGGGCTGCTGAATTAGTTGAAACTTAGTTTGATATTCACAGCCGCTCGGTTTAGCCTTTAAGGCAGAAACCGAGGTGATTATCATGGCTATTTTTTTTGGCTTACTACTATATTTTATCGCACGTTGTATAATATCTGGATTTTTCACAATTGATCAAAACGAGCGTGGAGTGAAAACGATTTTTGGCAGAGCCCAAAGATTACCAGGGCAAACCACGTCGGGAGCACCCGTTTCTGAATTTCTTAATGATGAAGAAAAAGCCAGATATAATTTTCCATTAATTGAATCAATCGGACCTGGTTTACATTTCAAATTTCCTTGGGAAAAAGTCGTAAAGATCTCAATTGCAACCGAAACTATGAATATGGCCTATGATCCTGAAAGTGCCTCAGCAAATAACAATGGAACATTGCTTGAAGCGGTCACCAAAGATCAACTTAATATTGGCTTAACTGGCCAAATTCGCTATCGAGTGTCCGAACAAAATCTTTATGCCTATGTTTTTGGAATTAAAAACCCGATTGTTCATGTGATGGGGTATTTCGTTTCTATTCTAAGAGAACGAATCGCTAATTTTGGTGCTGAAAACAAACAGGTTCAGGTTTCCGGCGAAGTAAATATTGCTGAGGCCGTGTCCATCAATGATTTAAGAAAAAACTTGAAAGATTTAAATGATATTATGGTACGCGAATGCGTAACGTCCAACGCGCGATACGGTATCATAATGGATGCATCCTTGATAACTGGAATTGAACCCCCCCATGAAGTGGAATCGGCATTGGCAGCTATTAATACTGCTCATAATAACGTGTCCTCTGAAATCAGTTTGGCGAAATCGCTAGCAGATCAAACGATTGTGCAATCTCGTCGAGCTGTTGAAATTGAAACCTTAAAGACGCAGGCCGAAGTCGAGCCCCTCATAGCTATGTCAAATCAACTAAGAGAACTGAAACGAAGCGGGCCAGATGTACTAAAAAACTTTGTTAGAAACGCCCGCCTCAATATGTTGAAAAAAGCAGATAAAATTATATACCCTACGGAGTAATTTATGGAAATTGCAATTGGATTTATGGCCGCTTTAATTTTTGAAATTATCTCGCTGAAAATATTGAGATTTTTTTTATTCTACACAACAGTTCAAGAATCAACCTGTCAGGTTTATACTTTGTTTGGAAAAGTGGTAGCAATAGTAGATGAACCAGGCTTGCATTTTCTGTGGCCTAGATTGAGCTGGAAAGCGTTAGTAATTAATTTTGCAGGCCGTGTTTACAAATTGGATTTAAGAATGGATCAAATCTATCTTAGAAGCCAGCCTGTGAATTCAGAAGAAGGCGCACCGATGGGTGTTGGAGTCTGGTATGAGATGTTTATAAGTAATCCATTGTCTTATTTGTTTAAAAATACAGATCCCAAAGGTTCGCTTTCCGCCAATGTCAGCAATGCCACTGTGCGAACTCTTAGTAATTTGCCTTTGGTTAAACTTCTAGCTGACCGGCACGAGTTAAGTCAGGATGTGCGCGAAGAAGTGACGCAGAAATCGCAAGAATGGGGTTACAAATTGGGCTCTGTGTATATCAGAAAAGTTCATTTCCGAGATACTAATATGATCCGCGAGATTGAAGGAAAAGTAGTCAATCGATTGCGGCAAGTCACTGGTGCCATCAAGCAAGATGGGGAAAACCAAGTGAACATTATTACAAATTCAGCCCAGCGAACAGCGTCGGTAGAGTTTGCCAAAGCATCGGCCATCAGGCCACAAATTTTAGGTCAAGTACTGCAAGACATATCTAAAGACAAAGATGTCGCGGATGCGTTGTTTGCGTCCCTTGAATTTGATAAAATGACTGAAAACCCTGGGGAATTGATACTGATGCCAAAGTCAGCGCGACTTTTGCCAGAGCTTTTGTCGGCTCAAAAAGTAGAATAGTTTAAAAACAATCCCATATACGGTCGGTGTAAAACTCGCAGTAGTCCAAAACAAACTGATGAAATGCAAATAGTTCGTTTTCATTATTTATTTGCGTTTCAAGAAGCAACTGCTGATCTTGAAACAATTCATTTACAGTCAGACGGCCTTGCGAAAACAAATTCTCTGTATCGGTATAGAGTGCATTTAATCGTTTCAGATTTTCTGAACTCTGATTGAGTTGAAAAACAAGTTTAGATAGTTGCTCTTCACGGGCCTGGATTTTCAAATCCCAATCGCGAAGGGTCCTGGCCTTTTCCACTTGCCAATATTGGAAGTCTCGATAGGCAGTTAAATTTGTTAGACTTCGTGAATAGTTATCCCAAAGAGGCCAAGTAAAAGTCAAAGTAACATCCCATTCCTGAGATTTCAAATCATCTAGGCGATTTTCATAGGCGTGCCCTGAAAGATCTAACTGAGGCAAATAATTACGTCGACTAGATTCCAATTGCTTCTCAAAGGCTTCCGATTTCAATTCCAAAATTTTAACATCTGTAAAATCAGTCTGCTTTCTGAATTTCTTGGCTTTGACAGTTGCAGCTGAAAAAGGCCATTCACGTTTGAATTCCGCTAATTGAAGTTTTGCGACATCAAGTTCACTATCAAGGAGATCCCGTTCGGTGGCGCTTCGTTGCGAGCCCAGATTGTTCAGATCGATTTCGACTTTGTCGACCTGCTGCCTCGGCAAATTGCCTCGTTCGAAACGTTGTTGAGCCACCCGCAAGCTTTTACGCTTCAAGTTTTCAATTTGCTTATAGAGAGCCAATTTTCGCTGAAGGAGCGTGTTCTTAAAAAGCGTTTGCAGGTATTTGTTTTCAATTTGAATTTTTTTAACGGTGTGATCTAGTTTATCTACTTGAAACAAAGATTTTTGACTTAAATAATTGTAGTGGCTCTTCCCAAACTGAAATAAATTTACATTTGCGGTCAGCCCATATTGTTGGCTATTAAATTTCGGATTCAATTTGGTCAAACTAGTTGTATGGAACAAATCAAGTTTAGGGATTAAATAAAATGACGCCTGAGATGTTTGCTGAGCCGAAATCTCAAGTTTGATATCGTTGTAAATAAAATCTGGATCTTTGGGCAGGAGTCCATCTAGCTTTGCTCGCCATTGATCTTTGCTCAAATCTTTATTTTCACTCAAACCAAACGCAGGAACTAGAAAAATCAAAAACAAATAGATTAAAAAACGGTTCATATTTTTTTCTCTTTCCATTCATAGTAATAGCACTGCAGTGTCGGAACAAAGTAAAGAGTAAATAACATTGAAACCCAAAGCCCGCCGGACACGCTAATTCCAAGTGGCTGCAATATTTTTCCGCCAGCCCCAAAGCCTAAGGCGATTGGCAACATGCCAATTACGGTCGTCATTGAGGTCATTAAAATGGGACGCAATCGAATCCGCGCCGCACTTATTGCTGACTCTTTCGCGGACATTCCTTGGGACTTAAGGTGCTTGATGAAATCGACCAGAATAATAGAGTTGGCGACAGAAATTCCATTTAACAAAATAACCCCGAGTGTGGAATTGAGCGACAATTCGCTTCTAAAAACTGTAAGAGACAGTAATGTTCCCATAATTCCAAATGGAATAGCTAACAGAATTAGAAAAGCATCAATCCAATTTCCAAAAAGGAGGACCATCAGCAGAAATATAAGAGCGATAGAAATTAGAACCGCAGTAAGCAGCTGATTTATAGAATCGGTAATTTCTTTTTCAGAATCTTGCAGTTCGATTTTTACATTGGATTGATCTTTGTATTTTTCTTTAAATTTTTCCAAAAATTCTCTGGCCGATTTGACTATTCGGTCTTTTTCCTTGGGATCGTTTAGACGCCCTTTGATCTGTACGATATCTTTACCGTCCGAGCGAAAAAATCCCTTGGGATCATCTACAAATTCAAAAGTACCGACGGCTGCCATTGGAACTACACGTTGTTCCTGGTAATAAGGCATCGCTTTTAAGTCTTGCAAACTCTGTGTATATTTTTTAGGAAACTGAACGTTTACAGATATTGATTTGTCCGTCTTGTCATCTTTTACATTTATCAAAAAACGTGATCGACTTGAAAGGTAGATATATGAAGAAATGGACCTTGGATCATATTGAGGCCGGTACGTGCGGATATTCAACGCATAGTTCTGGGTTACGTCAGGAAAAATTCGAGTTCTTGAAAAAAGCATTTGATCATTTAGCTCTTGCAAAAATGTCTCAGCAATTTCGGCCCGTTTTTTATAATCTGAACCAGTAATATTCACAAGAAACGGAGCAGGATCAGGAATAGGCAATTCAGACGGGTTCCAGGCATCGACGCCCACTTTCAAATTGGGCGAATCTGGGTATAGCTTTTCAATTTCTTTTTTTAAAAACTCCAGATCCCGTTTGCTTTTTAAGCGGATCATAACGCTGCCCCAGCCGCGACCCATTTCTGAAAAAGTATAATCAATATTTGCCGCATATTTTTCCCGCAGCAAATTATCAATGGCCGAAATACCAGAATCATAATCTTCTAGAGTTTGCCAATCCTTAGAATTGGCATTCAGAACTAACCATTCCGATTCTGGCTTACCGATAAGTTCTTTTGGTAGACGCGGAAGTAATAGGGTAACAAACGAAATAAAAACCACTAAAACGACGACAGAAATCCAGGCAACCAGTTTTTTATTCTGGATCAAATGATTCAAAGTTCGTTCGTAAAACTCTTCTAATCGGTGCAATATTGCTTCGATTGGTGATTGGCTTTCGGTAGCGAACCAACCAGCAAAATGCAGGCGCACGGTTGGAACCAAAATAAGGGCAACAACTGCCGAAAGGCCATGGGAAAAAAGAACTGTTTTCGCGAGGTCGCCAAGTAAAGAATTTGTCAATCCAGTGGTAAAAACAATGGGAAAGAAAACAACTAACGACGCAAGTGTCGCAACGAGAATGGGTTTGTAGACTTCGGAAACAGCCCCAACGATGACATCAAGTTTCGTTTTAGAGGGAAAAAGTTTTAGGTGCCGAAATATATTTTCAATTACAACAACCGAGGCATCCACATTCATGCCGGCAGACAAAGCCAGCCCACCCAGGGAAATCAAATTTAAATTCATATCGAAAAGCTTCATTAATATCAGAGCCAGAATTATGCTTAAAGGAATTTCGACGGCCGCTGTGATTACATTTTTTAATGAACCGATGAAAAGAAATAATATCACCACGGCCAACAACGCTGCCAAAGCCACCTCAAAAGCAACGTGTTGAACGCTGGAATTAATGAACTCGGCGGGATTAACTAAAAATTTAAATTTAATATCCTCGGGCCAAAGTTTTCTATTTTTCTCTACAATAGAGATCAGTTCTTCTGACATTTTTTTAACATTCGCACCAGGCTTTGGTCCCGCCCACATTATAAGAGATGACGATCCTGAGGTTCTAAAGATATTTTCAGACGTTTCGCCAGTGCCGGTTCTGATTTCTGCAATATCCTTTAAGTAAACGACCTGCTTTTTATTTATATAAAATGAGAAGTTTTCTAAGTCAGATTTTGTTTTAATCCATCTGTCGAAATAAATTTGAGTTTTACGATCTTGATATTCAATTCGGCCACCGTTAAACTCACGCATGGCATTTTTTAGAATTTCTTCAAGTTGATTCGGATGCAGTCCAAAAGAAGAAAGCTTTTCAGGCAAAAATTCTAAAATAATTTCTTTTTTTTGCGGATTGTACAGATAGGCGTTCTGAACCTCTTTTACGGACAAAATTTCAGGCTCTAAGGTTGGTTGAATTAAATTGTATATTTCATCCGGCGATTTTCGTTCACTATAAAAAGCCAGGGCTACAAACGTGCGATTTTCTGACCATTTGTCGACACGATAGTTTTCACGCATCAGCTGTGGAAAAGCGGCACTGGCGCCCGACATGATTTCCCGGACTTTGCTTAAGGCAACATCCCCGCCTACGGACCAGTCAAAATCGATGTCATAGGATACATCCCCAAACGCGTACTCGGCTGTCATTGAATTTATTTTTAAATCAAGCGCTTTAAGCTGGGATTCTAGGCGGTAGCCATAATCCTGAAAAAAATCAGACGGCGACATCGAATAAAGAGGAATTCCAACACGGACGGTGACTTTAGATGAATTCGGGAACAAAGAAATAGGTAATTGCGTGCCAGAAAAAATCCCGACAATAAAAAGAATAAAAAGGACAAGGTAGACCCGAAGTGGATTCTGGAACAGAAATTTCATTAGTTGATAGCTTCCACTTTCATGACTTCGTCGCCGTCTTTGATGTGTTTGGCAGTTTTAGAAATGAATTCTTCACCTTCGTTTAGGCCTGTTAATATTTCAATTTGGTCTTCGACACGTTCGCCAGTAGTTACTTCAACAAAAGCGACTTTTCCATCAGCAAATTTTCTAAGAAATGTTTTTGAACCTTTGCGTATTAGATTGGACTCAGGGACTAGGATCATTTTTTTGACCGAAGAAACATATTCAACGGTCCCTTGCAGTCCAGAACTGATAACTAGTTTCGGATCGATGAACGAAAATAGCGCAAGAGACGTTAAAGAACTTGAATCGGGTGTTGGTGAAAGCCCAATAAGTTTCAAACGTGTTTTTGAAGTGCTAATGAAATCACCCAGGCTACCAATTTTCAAAGAAGCAATGTCTTTGGCGGGGACTTGCACCTCTACAACCAAGGATTTAGGATCAGTTACGGTAAAAATATGGGTACCCTTTTCAACTTGTGAGCCTTCAAAGAAACGCATATCCGTGATTCGACCGGCAATCGGCGATCGTATGGGCAAAGGTTTAAATTGATAAATGGGATCTGGGTTTTCAATATAACCAATGATTTCATTTTTAACGACAGAGTAACCAAGTTGTTTTTTAAGTTTTGTGACGATTCCAGCATTCTCGGCAAGGATTAGTGACTGTTTTTGACTTCGCACAGTGCCGGGAAAAACTAGTTTTCTCTGAATATCTCGTTTGATTATTTTCTCAGTAAAAACTTCAGTTTTTTTCGCTTTCAAATCCAATGCGGCCATTGCTTGAAGTGAAAAAAGAATGAGAATTAATTTTATCATTAAAACCTATCGCTTATATTTTTGGTCTAAGCATAGGTTTCTAGTCGATAAGCGGTTAAAAATCAGCCCCTAAATGAGGTTTGAAATTATTTCCAGGAAAAGGACGTCATCATTTGGTTACAGTCAGAGACCGTAGATTTAAACTTAGAAATTTCGTCAAGACAGGTCAAAATAACCACTTTCTTGTTTCTATGAAGCACCAATTGCCGAATTTGTTGGTTTTTTGCCCGGTGCACGAGGTCAATCAGCAAGGCATCGCCGCCACCCAATTGCATATTTTTGGTTGTAAGGATCTCAAATCCATATTGTGGGTATTCGCGCATCCATTTCTTAGCATACACTTCGAGATTTTTGGCTTGTCCCAGATCGTCTTTGCGAACTGTCAATTGTGCGGTCTGATTATTAAGATGGCTATCGATAGGGGCAAATCGGAATGTTTGAAATATCGAAACCTTCTCGTCGGGAACAACAGTCCATTTTAAATTAGTTGTTTTAAGTCGAAATCCATAAGGCTCCAAAAATCGGCCTTCTGCAGGATCGGTCAACAAGGATGTGCCAGAAACTGGGAATGGAGCTGACCAGGACTTAAGCACAACAAAAGACAAAATAATAAGTATTTTCATAGAGTGATACATAAAACAATTATCGCCGTCTTACAATTTTTTTGCAAGGCTGGGTCGGATTTCTGGGGATCACTGCTTTTTCCACACGACGTAGGCCTAGCTTAACAGTTGTAAAAACGTATAGGTTGTCAACGACTGGAGATTTTTGAAACTCCAGCACTGGACTAGGAAATGAAAAAACTTCACTTTCGCAAAGGTTTTTTAACGAGAGCGATTTGACCTTTGTGCCGTCCAAATACTCGATATCTCCAGTTTTACTATCCAGTGAAAACGAAAAAGCATCTCGTTTAAATTCAGGCCAAAGTGTTTGTTTAGAATCATTTTCAATGAGCCGTACCCATTTCTTATAGCCAGTGTCTTCAACGATCAAAATTTGATTTGCATCGTTAACAGAGATTTCAGAAACAGGATAGTTAGTCTGGAAAACGATTTGTTCGCTTTTGTTGACCAAGTTTTTTACTATGACTTTATTTCCGCCGGCTACGTTTCGAACAAAAGCAATCTTGGGGTCTATATGTTTCAAAGGTACAAGTGCGGATTCATAGAATTTATTGTCAGTAAGGCGTTCAATTTCATCATTTTGCAGATCAAAGGAATACACTTCTAGATCGTCAGACGTTTTTACCACGGTGTCTAGCAAGGGAACATGTTCTTTGCGAGTATCGGTACTAGAAAGATAAATAAGCAAGTCTGGTCGCAAAAAGTGAGCTTCTTTAAGCTGTCCATCCTGAAAGGTAATTTGCTTTTTGTATCCTGTATTAAGATCTTCCAGAAATAGTTGCGGCTGAGAATTGAATTTTTTTTCTTGGCAAATATAAAGAATCTGATCACCGCGATAAGAAAACTGGGGGCTGAAGCATTCGTTTTCAACAGCGACTAAGTCTTTTCCAGCAATAGGTTTGTCCAAAGGCGGGTTGTTAACTTTTGGCGCCTTACTGCTGCAATTAACAAGTGAAAATGTTGTCATCAAGACGACTGCTATTGATTGAAGTTTTTTTGAAATAAGCTTCGGGATAGGCATACGAATCATAGGTTTCAGCATAACAAATCCAGATTCAAAATCACCATTTCCTGTCTTAAATGGACTTCTATCGTAAGCGTTTTTGCAGAATCAATTTGAGCTGCATTAAGCGGTATTGCGTTAAATGCGGGCTTTAAGTCTGGTGGAGTGATTTTTCTACAGATCCCATTTGCGTAATAGTTTTTTGGTAAGCGAACTTTGTGAAAACTTACCGATTTGGGAAATCGGAACCCACCTGGAATCTTCACTCATTTTTCGATTGGTTTTTTTAATTCGAGGTTTCTCGGATACCACATAAATTGTGTTATCAGTCACTGAATGGGTGAAATCATAGTGGATTGGCTTTTTTTCTATTTTTTCTATTTTTCCAGGTATCATCCACATTCGACTCAAAACAGGCAAAGATCCATTTTTAGAAAGTAAAATGTCGCTGCCGTTTTTGATTATTTCTGGGCAATACAACCAGAGTTTTTTTTTCTTTTTTGGTTTCACCAGCGGCAGAAATGCAATTTCTTGCTTTTTAAGCGCGACACAGTTTTTATTCCAAGGGCAGATCCCACAAACGGGTTTCTCTTTGGAACAAACTGTAGCCCCCAGTTCCATTAGGCCTTGATTGATTACGCTCGGATCGTCATGTTGGACAAGATGGTCAGCAATATTCTGATAGTGTTCTTTTTCTTTATTTTTCCACCAGTCTATATGCAGACCCCAGCGCCGACTCAGAACTCGAATGACATTGCCGTCAACTACACCGGCGAGGTCGCCAAAGGCTATACTGGTAACAGCTCGTGCGGTATAGGGGCCTAATCCAGGAAGCTCCATCCAAGCTTGGTAAGTCTTAGGAAAAGCATTCATTTGAAGTGCTTGAGCCGATTTATGTAAATTTCGAGCTCGACTGTAATAGCCAAGCCCACTCCAAAGCTCTAGGACATCTTCAATCGGAGCTTGAGCTAAAATCTGAACTGTTGGAAATCGTTGAATAAATTTATCAAAATAGGGGACCACTGCCGCTACCGTAGTTTGTTGTAACATGACTTCAGAAATCCAAATAAAGTACGGATTTTTGGATTCTCGCCAAGGAAGCTTGCGTTGGTTTAGGCGATACCACGCGCCAAGAGAGCGCGCATCTTCAATAATAAGTCTAGATTTAGCAGATTCTAGTTTTGTCATTTCTTCAATCTATACAAAAGGTATCTCGAGGCGAATGTAAAGAGTAATTTGTTCATCAAAACAAGTGATGTTAAAAAAAATTATCCTTAAGTAGGCAGTCGTAGTTTTCAAATAACGTACCAGTTTAAACATTTTACAGTGGCCAAAACCTAGAAAAAATTCACGCACCCTGTCCAAGATCCTTTAATTGCGAACCTGATTTTGAGTTAGCTAAAAAAACTACATCCTCATGTTCAATTTTCACTGGGCCCGAATGTCAGGGGCTAAAACTCTATTATAAGAGTGACAAAATCAAGGTTCTCAAATACGAACTAATCATTAACAAACGGAGGACCTATGTCTTTAAACACTATTCTTACAACTTTTGTATCCTTAACAATGCTAGCATCAGTATCTTTTGCTGATCTATTAACCAAGGAGCTTTCTGGTAAAGACCTTGCGGGCGTGCAAATGTCTAAAGCAGCATCTGCAAAAGTAGACCAATACAACGTGAACTTGACTCAAATGGGAGCGGGACTTCGATCTAAAAAAATTCTAGTTGTTAATGTAAAAGTTTACACAGCTGAATTATTTGCTTCTGATGCTCAAGCAGTAATCAAAACAGATGCTGATGTATTGGCAACAGTAGCTAATTCTAAAACAGCAGCGATGCAGTTAACTTTCTTAAGAAACGTAGAAGCTGAAAAAGTTCAAATTTCTTTCCGCGAAGCTTTAGTTGCAAATAAAGTAGATACCAACGCAGCTGAAATCCAAAAATTATTTGGAATGATGATCGCTGGCGGTGAAGCTAAAGACAAAAAAACTATGACTTTCTTGGCTAACAAAAATGCTGACGGTACAGACACACTTTATTTTGAAGACACAAACGGTAATGTTGGATCTGCAGTGGGCACTGGTTTAGCTAAAAGCATTTTTTCAATGTGGTTAGGTACTCCTGCTGATGACGGTTTGAAAAAGCTTAAAGAAGACATTTTGAAATAGTAAGGCTAAAAAAACAGGCTAAAACAATCCAGCTTCAATAAGCAAATGGAGAATTTATGAAAATAGTATTAGTAATGATCGCTTTGATTTCAATGGCTGCTTGCGAAAAAGTTAATAACTTGATCGACGTGCCAAATAAAATGGACAAATTGAACGATAAAATGGATCATATGACAAAAGGTATGGACACAACAAATTCAAACATGGACCAAATGGTTTCTGGTATGAATAAAACTGTTGTTGGTATCGATGACCAGCGCGTATTTTTACCAGTTAAAGAATTAATGGACGAAGCTAACTACGAAAAATTAAGCCCGATCCCATCTCAGTTGATGCCTTTTGGTAAAAAATTGGCTGAAGCGATTACGGTTAATGATTTAG
>JAYVPD010000157.1:0-20650 GCA_043757515.1 Pseudobdellovibrionaceae bacterium | reverse complement strand
CTAGTCCTGCAGGTAATTGGTGGTCTTTGGATCAAAAAAATTGTTACAATAAAAGTATAGTCAAAAAAGGAATTTTGGATTATGAAAAGCTCTTTGGTACTTACTTTGCTACTTTTAGTCACTTTTAAATCTTTCCAGTCGAATGCTATTGTCGATATGAAAAATGCGAACTATTCAAACACGTGGGTCGATTTTGAATTAGAAGGCACGGGCTATGATTTAAAACTAGAACGCACGTATAACAGTCGTACCCTTTTTAATGGAATTTTTGGCTTTGGCTGGTGTACAAATTTTGAAACTAAACTTGAAGTGACAGCCGAAAGTAATTTAAAAGTTCGCGAATGCGGTGCGGGTGCTGAAATTGTATTTTCACCACGTGAAGTTGGAAAACAAGAAGTAGAAAAAGTCGTTGATTTTATTATTGCCAAGCTAAAGGCCGAAAAAGCAACAGGTCGAAACGATGATTTTTATAAAAAGAAAAAAGAAGAATTGTTTGAATATGATGACCTAAGAGCGGAACTGGCTAAACAGCACGGTTGGGTGACCAAAGTCGCCGACGGCACCAAGTTTATGGCCAACGGAAAAGAAGTTGAAAATATAATATACAAAACTACTTATTACGAGCGGACCCTGCCCGACGGATCTAAACAACGCTTCAATCCTCAGGGGCAAATGACCTACATGTATGACAAAAATGGCAATATGCTGAAGCTTGAATATGACAAAGCCGGCCTATTGAAAGAGGTGGCTGATGCGAATGCTAGAAAATTAAATTTCAAGTACTATTCTGCAAATAAAAAGGTAGAACAAATTTTGGGTCCAAACGGTCTTAAAGCAGAATATCAGTATGTAAATACAGATGATTTGGCCTTTTCCAAAGATTCTAAGAAATACGCTACCAAGTATTCCTATGACGATTTGCATAATTTAACAAAAGTGGTTTTCACAGATAACTCTGTAGTCCTTATTAAATATGACCAAAATAATGACTGGGTAATTGGCTTTACAGATCGTGACAAGTGCAATGAGACCTACAATTATGAAGTCGACAAAAAAGATCCAAAAGGACATTTTTGGTCTACCGTCAAAAAAGTATGTGGCAAAGAAACTGTAGCACAAAGCCGCTATGAATTTTGGCATAAACAAAAACCAAATGGCGAATATGTTTTGTCTCGTGTCCTCTCAAAAGAAAACGACAATGAAACAGATATTTCGTATCATGAAACATTTGGCCGACCGACTTCTATCAAGAAAAACGGTGATAAATTTTCTTATGAATACACACCAGACGGACTAGTGAAATCAAAGGCCACCGCGAACAACAAACTTATTTTTGAATATAACAATTCGTTGAAAAAGCCGTCCAAAGTGGTGGTTGAAATGTTAAATGAAAAGGGCAAAAAAGTATCCACCAAGTACACAACGTTTCAATATGATACAAAGGGTAATTTAAGTTTAGCAGAAAACTCAGACGGGCAAAAAATTGAACTTTCCTACGACACCCGTGGTAGAATTACTAAGATAGTAGATCAGGCCAAAAAGGTTGTAAAACTCGAATATGAAGAGAAATACAACAAGCCGGTGACTGTATCGCGACCAGGGCTGGGGTCTATTAAGGTAAGCTATAAGCCAAATGGGGATATTAACAAAGTGGACAGTAAAGAGGGACCCAGCGTTGCGATGCAAGTTGCCAGTACTTTCAACACGTTGTTAGATATCATAGCGCCAGCGACTCAAGAATTATTTTTATAGGAGTAATTAGGATGAAATACTTAGTATCAATAGTTATGGTTTTATTGATGTTCAATTTATTTGCAAATGCGCAGTCAGCGGCAGATACCGTAACGCCAGTTGATCCGGGCGCCACAGCGGCTCCTATCGATCCTGCTACAATCGTCACCAAACCGGATCCAAACTCGGCTTATGTAAAGACAACGATGAACGGACGCGGGGCGGGCGGCACCCAAGGGAAACGTGAAAAATGTGATGAAAATGGAAATGGGAAGTGCAATCCGTCACCTAGTTCAATAGTTACTAGCCGAAAAGGTGCAAAAGGCAAGGGCACGGGTGCAAAAGTTGACCCCGCGGCAGTTAAATCAGGCAATCAAACTCAGTAAATTAAATCAGAATTTTTCCCGACACCAAATTATCGATGGTGTCGGCATGCTGTCTTCGAACAGCGTTCTTAATGGCCAGCTCACTACGAGCGGCAAATTCATTTAACACATCAGCATAGCGAGTTTTAATGGTGGCTTTGACAGCTCCGCCTGCAAAAACGCGCGTGACTATAAAAGGATTATTTTCGCCCCAGTCTTCCGTTTGAATATGGAAGCTTGTGCCTTTGACTGTGATATCGGAATTGAATCCCTTTTGCATGGCGCTTACTGTAGAGGAAAATTGCGGGTTGGGCAATAGGGATGGGATTATTTAGAAACAATTTTTTCCTTAAGAATCTGTATTGTATTTGATAAATGGACAAGAGCTTGTTTTAGATGCACCGTCGACCATACATGACTCAAGATCTTTTGCATCTTCCTTCGAAAGGCCTTTGCTTTTTATCCAAAATTTGAGTTTTTCTGCCCAGGTAGTGCCGGCCACATTTCCATTTATTTGTTTAAGGGCCTCCATCAAGTCTTGGGGGTTTTCTTTAGCAAGAGATTCAATAAATTCTTTTCTTGGAAATCCATTTACACTTGAAAGCGAAACAGATCTTTCTAATTCACTCAAGAGCCTGGTTCTGTCAGCGGGCACTAGGCGTGAATCCAAATTAATTTGTCGAACAAGTTCTGAATAACGATCCCGAATACCCATGGAAATAAGCTGTTGATCTCGTTTAAGCCTTTTAGCCGTTACTGCGTTTCTAAAGGCAAGAGTACCAGTTAAGGCAGCTAGCCCAATATCCGCCAAGCAGCTCGAGTGATTTAATTCTGCTGTAATCTCGAGAGACAAACCATCAGTCTTTAAACTGTCCACACGCGAACAAATACTACTGTCTTTCTTTTGAAATTTTGGTTCAGCACACGATTCTACGATGCTTTTAACGACTTCGCCTGCTGAAATAGTGGTGTTAACGACGCTTGATATAACCTGCCCAATTCGAACAGCTCTTTGAGTGGCTATTCCGAGTTGTGCCAATTTTCCCAACAGTAATGTCGCGCCGCCAAAAAAAATCGTAACTCCGCCGATAACAACAGAATTTGCAATGGAGGCGACCTCTTCTCCTTTGCCGTATTTAGCGTCTAAATCGCATTGAACTTTTGCGAACCCAGGATTTTGATTGGCCTTTTCACTTAGGATTTTGGAACCGACGCTGGATTGGACTGTTGCTACTTTAAAACTGTACGCATCATTGTAGGCGCCGTCTATTTCAGAGTAGGAGGTTTGTTCAGCGGAAATTTTCTTTAGTTTTCGGTCGACTACCTGAGCTTGAAAATTGGATGATTTGTCTCTATAGAAAAACTCTTTTAATTGATCTCTATCGGGCGCTTTACCCAAACTAAAGCCTTCGTTAATTTTTCCAATAATATTGTATTTTACAAATCCCGCAACTTCAGCGTCTTCTGCAAAAACGAATGAATTTTCAAGCACAGCAATTTCGCCATTGAGTCTATCTACAGCCGCTTTAGGGTTTAGTTTAGGGTCGACAGGGAAAAGTGGATTTAGTGCTAAGAAAAATTTTAGTTCGCGCTGTTTTTCAGCGATCTTGACCGCACTTTCAACAAGAGAATCAACGATTTTTTTTTGAACTGTCGAGGCTTCGTCATCTGTTGCTGAAGAATCAGCAGACTTTGGAAATACTGTATTACGATCTTTAAATTGATGAGATTTAAGCCCTTCTTTCAGCCCTGGAAATTGGCCTTCAATTTTTTTGTTTGCTTTGTCCTGCTCGCCATAGGCAGATTGATCTCGTGTATTCAAAGCGCTCCAATAGTCAAATTGACATTGATTCTGTTTGCTTTGTTCGATGAGTGCTTGATCAAAATACATATTTGTCATGACTTTTGAACTGATCGTTTGATTCATATTGGCGGAAATCGTAGTGCGTGGGCACGTTTCCCCGGCAAGGCCTGCTCCTGGTTCCCCTAAACTAGAATTGTAGTTATCTTTGCAGTTTCCAGCAAATTGATTGAACCAAAATTGATTTACATTCGAGCGAAGCCAATCATAGGCCTGCGTATTTCCCAATTCCGATAGTAAAATTAAGAACAAGATCAAATTCCGCATATAAACTTCATCGGCATGTCCTTGCTTGTAGTGTCTGGACTATTGCATAGATATTTGAAATTGCGCCAATTTTTTAAAAAAAGCGCCTTGGGAAGTATTTGGTATTTTCCTTTAAAAACCGATAGAGAAATATGCGTTTTTATAAAATGACGTTGATTCTATTTCTTTTCGGCGAGTCCCTACTTTCAGCTGGAAAAATTCCGCCTATCAGGGAAACTAGTTCCTGCATAACCAGCCTAAAAGCGGCAGTTCATGGTATTTTTTATGATGAACATGGCCATTTGCTTTCAGTAGCGCCTCTACATGACTCGGCTATAGTTGTGGACTCAAATATATTGATATCAATGGATAGGGTGTTAAAAGGCGGGGCCCATGACGGAAATCGAAGATCCTATGCATATCTTGTAAAATTAAAAAAAACCGCAGAACGTCACGGAGAAAACTTTCATATTTGGCTCACTAACCAATCAGCCAAAGAAGTAGCTTTAGCACAACGAGTGCCAGCTGGAACCCGTATTGTACCTATAACTGTCTCAAGGGACTCTACCGAATATAAATCTGTCTTGAAAAAGTTAGAAGAAATGAACGTGGGCGAGCAAAAAGCGGGCTCGAATAAAGATCGGGAGATTATTTCAGATCTGTTTTTTGCAAAAAAAAGAACTGATTCTACTATACCAACTTTTGCTACAGCAGATAACGGAATAATAAGGCCTCTTTGCTTGTTAAATCCAGCATGCACTAAAATAGTAAGTAACAAGATGCTTATCAAAGATCGTTTTCCCGATGGATTTGAAGCTACCCTAACGGACTCTTTTGGGCAAAGTCGAACGATTAGAATCATCGCAATTTAGTGAAGGAACTAATGGATTCGGTTTAAAATTGCACCGATATAAAACGCCAATCTTTTAGACACCTGGCTCAACGTCCTAATTCGAGACTTGCTCGCATAAACACCTAAGACTTCTCGAGATATTAAGCTCGTCCCAGTCTGGTGTGTAAAAAATCTAGACTAAACTATAACTCAAAGGTCATTTAAAATGAAAAGGGTCGGAGCGCTTTTTGCTTTGTTTAAGTCACCTAGGGAGAATAATTTGGCTAAATTAAATTTTGTAAAAAATCATCAAAGGTTCTTTCTATTTGAAGTTTTAAAAATTTACAGAAAGGTGCAGCTGACCATTTTTTTTACATCGATAGTATTTAATTTTTCAATCGCAAATGCTGATGCCGGCGCGGACGCAGCTGCAAGAATTGAAGCTAGGAAAGTGGAATTAGAAAAGAAAAAGAATGAAGCATTGGAAAAAGCGAGAAACCCATGTCCGTCAAATACGACACCGAGTGAATGTGCTGAAAAATCCTATGATGCAAATTTCGCTTGCAGTGGAATCGTTAGTTTAAAAATTACATCCTCACTTAGTGGAATTCCTGTGGCTGAAGAGGTTTCAAGCGAAAGAGAGATCAAAGCTTGTCAGTCCACATTGGCGAGGTCTATAAATGCCTATTACAGCAGCAAATGCAAAATCAGCTCTAGCGGGAAAGGGAAGGATGACGCGTCCAGAAATGATTGCACAGCTCTTAGGATTTCTTTAGCCGAAGTAAGACATAGCGCTGATATTCCTGATTTTGCTGGCGACGATCTGAAAGAAAAATGTGACAACATTTTCACAGAAGAAAAAGACAATATAAACGAATGCAAAAAACTAGATATGAAACAAGCCAACGCCTGTGCAAAAAGCGCCCAAGATGATGGCGGAATCATGCAGAACGACACAATGCAAATGGCAACTCCTTTGCTATCTATGGTGAGTGGTGCAGACACATTATATGGTCTTTACACTGCGATGAACGACAAACCGGCATGTCGTTTGAGCAAAGCTGATTTCACAGCTGAAAAAGATAAACTAGAAACACAAAAGAAAGATCTTGAAGATAAAATTAAAGAAAATATGAAAGATTCTGAAACAGCGCAGTCAGAATATGCTACGAAATTAAAAGACTGGGCCGAACAAGAAGGAAAAATTGCCGACCGGCTTGAAGCCATTCCCGGAGAAAAAGAAGACAATAAAGACAAATTAGATGCCGAAAAAGTTAAAACAAAAATGCAGGCGGATTCTAAGTACAATGCGGTTGTCGATCAAATGGGAGAATTGAGAAGAAAATATAATGAACTTGTTGATGCCCGAAGCGTAGCGATGGCAAAGTCTTCTGAGTTTGCATTTCATGACTTTTGCTCAGAAGTAGCTGTTGGCAACGATCCGACAAAACAAAAACCAAGTAATCAGCCTTCGCACGCTGTTCAGGCGCAATTTGGCGGTGCATTTGCTCAAGGCAAAACTTTGGCGACTAATATTCAGAAGCGCTATGATGCTTGCATGAATGAAAAACGGGCCTCAAATCAACAGGTAACAAACTCCTTTGCAAATGAATTAAGTTCCATAAAAGCAAAGCTGCAGTCTATGGAAGGTGTTTTAGGGCAAATTAACGAAGAGAAACGATTAACAGAGCAGGAAATAAATAAACAAATCGCCAAATTAGCAGTGAGCGCAGATGCAGAAATTAAAAAATTAGCCAGAGACTACCAAAAAATTCAAGCTGATAAAACCAATGAACAAGCACTTTTGAAACAAAAATTAGATCGGCTTGCTACAGAAAATAAAAAGAGCCAGCAGCAATTGGCAATTATGGGAATGAGACTCCAAGCATTTGCTGGGAAACGACCTCCGAAAACTACAGATGATAAATCGATGGATGATATGTTGACCCAATGCGGTCCTGATTTTTTATCGCGTTTTGGAGATTTTAAAGATACATGCTGTAAGAGCGGCAGTTATAAAGGGTCGGGCGCATCAGCCTGTAAAACTGGAATTGCGGACTTTACCGCAACACTGCCTTCTTTAACAAAAGAAGAACGGGCGGCTAAAAGAAAGGCTGACCAAGAAAAAGCAGCCGGTGCAAATAGAACGTACTAATCCCCCCTACCAAGGTCCTTCCTTAACTAAGGAAGCCTACTCTAACTCTCTAAAATTTGTCATACTACTAGTGTTCAGAATTCCAACAGGGTTCTGAACACAACACTCGGAGAGTTTCAGTGCGTAAACGTATTTTGATTGTCGTTGCGGCGTTTGTTTCTATTTTAATTATTTCTGTAGTTATTTGGTTGGGCTCGATCAAATCGTCGTTGCCCCTGATTTTGCAAATTAAAGATTATAAACCATTACTTGTGAGCACAGTTTTTGATCGCAAAAATAAAAAAATTGGCGAATTTTTTAGAGAGCGCCGTACTCTTGTAAACTATGACAAAATTCCTGAAAAAGTCGTCCAAGCATTTCTGGCTGCCGAAGACGATCAGTTTTTTTCACATTCGGGAATTAATTATTTGGCTATTATGCGCGCCATGCTGGCCAATATGCGTGCTGGTAAAAATGTCCAAGGTGGATCGACGATCACTCAGCAAGTAGCAAAAACATTTTTTCTTTCGTCTGAAAAAACATTTGATCGAAAATTGCGCGAAGCTATGCTGGCTTACCAGCTTGAAGAAAACCTCAGAAAAGAAGACATTCTTTACCTTTATTTAAATCAAATTAACTTTGGTCACGGTTGCTATGGAATTGAAAATGCATCACAAACCTATTTTAAAAAGACGGTCAGTGATCTGACAATTGGTGAAGCTGCTATCTTAGCTGGTCTGCCGCAGGCGCCCAGTCGTTATTCGCCGGTACTGTACCCCAAGCGAGCCAAAGATCGTCAACGTTATGTTTTGAATCGAATGGCTACGGTTAAATTTATTACTCCCGAAGAAGCGGCCAAATGGATCAATACGCCTATCAAAGTCTACGTCCGTGATTCTTATGAAGATTCTGCGCCCTACTATTTAGAAACCGTTCGTCAAATTTTAGTTAAGCAACTCGGTGAAGAAATGGTTTTGGATAAAGGGATTCAAATTTACACATCTTTAGATTTAGAAAAACAAGTAGCGGCTCAGTCTGCCGTGCGTGATGGTCTTAAATCACTGGATAAGCGTCAAGGGTTTCGCGGACCAGTTAAAAATTTAGCGGAAGCTAAAGACATTCAAGAATTTTTAGAAAAAGAACGTAGATCGTTAGTTCTTGAAACCACTCCGGAGCGTACTATTAACATTGAAGGAAACTTTGATGAAATCGTTGCTAAACGCCAAGCTAAAAATACCAAGATTCCATCCTACCTGAGCCTAACAAAATCGTACCAAGCAGTTGTTACAGATGTCGATGATACCAGCGGTTTGACGTATGTAGAATTGCCCGAAGTCAAAGGCGTGATTGATATGGATTCCATGAAATGGGCCCGCAAACCCGATCCTGGAAAAAAATATGATCAAGCCCAGATCAGCAAACCGTCTGATGCATTAAAAAAAGGGGACGTCGTTCAAGTAAAATTAATTAGCGAAAATGTTTTGATATCTCGATTTAAAAAACCAATGGATTTTAGTGCCTATATGGCAGTGGAACTAGATCAAGAACCCGAAGTCGAAGGCGCCTTGATTTCTTTTGATCAAGACACGCAAGAGATTTTAGCAATGGTCGGTGGCTACAAGTTTCTTAGAAACGTGAATGAGTTTAATAGAACAGTGCAAGCTGTCAGGCAGACTGGGTCTGCGTTTAAGGCGATAGTTTATGCATCCGCCTTAGACAAAAGCTATGACCCTTCGTCTGAATTGATGGATGCGCCGCTCGTTTTTGAAGAGTCTTTTAAAGATCAAGAAGGGCAAACCGATACAAAAGTTTGGAAACCTACCAATCATGGAAAATCATTTGGCGGCCAACTGACCTTTCGAAATGCTCTTGTTCAATCTTTAAATATTCCCGCAGTTCGATTGATCGAAGACATTGGCGTGGCGTGGGCTACCGATTATTCAAGACGCCTCGGGATTTTTAGTCCCCTTAATAGTGATTTCACCTTGGCGCTGGGGTCGTCGTCTTTGACCTTGTATGAAATGACGAAGGTATTTTCCCAGTTTGGGCGTTTAGGTAAACGAATACGGCCCATCATAATCAAGTCTGTTATTGGGCAAGATAGCCAAAAATTGCTAGAAAATGTTTCGCTCGACACCAGGTTTCAAAAAGAAATTGATAGCCTCGATAATGACTTTGGCGAACGTCGTAAAAACTATCTAGCTAAAAAGCAAAACGCGGCTGCTGCGGCTGACCCGAATAACCCAAATCCTCCGGCTGAAGTACAGCAAACTCCAGATACTCAAACGGCAAAAACTAAACGGCCAGATGAATATTTTTTCTTTGATGATGAAAACCAATTAATCCGCCCACAAACGGCTTATGTAATGACAAGCCTTTTAAAAGGTGTGGTGGAAGATGAAAACGGAACGGCTGCCAGGGCCCGATCGCTAGGGCGTGAGGTCGCTGGAAAAACAGGCACGACCAATGGATATGTGGACGCCTGGTTTGTTGGATTTACGCCTCAAATCGCGACAGGAGTTTGGGTTGGGTATGACAAAGAGAAAACGATTGGCAAAGGCGAAGTCGGCGGACGCGCTGCCCTGCCCCTGTGGCTAGAATATATGAAATCGGCCCATACGAATCTGCCCCAAATGTCCTTTCCAGTTCCCTCAGGGATCGTGTTTGCCAACATTGATTCTGAAACCGGTAAACTAGCCGGTGCCGCCTCAAAAAATGTTATTAAACAAGCCTATATCCAAGGGACCGAGCCCACGCTGTCTACAAGCAAAGGCGACGAGACCGTGGATTTCCTCAAACAAGAAGTTAACGAATAGGTAGATTCTTTTTATATAGAGTTTAATAATCGAGCTGGACCGTGGCGGCTAAATATCTTACATCTAAAGCGATGAAAGATATCCACATTTGGGGAATCAAACAGAATAATTTAAAAAACATCGAAGTGCGTGTTCCACTTGGGCAAATGACAGTCATTTGCGGCCCATCTGGTTCTGGTAAATCTACCCTTGCGTTTGAAACTCTATTCGCCGAAGGACAAAGACGCTTTATTGAAAGCATGTCCAATTACACCAAACAGTTTTTAAACAAAGCCCCTAAACCTGATATCGAAGGCGTTTCAAATATTCCACCCGCGGTTTGTTTAGAACAAAAAAATTCCGTTAAATCCAGCCGATCAAGTGTGGGCACGACAACGGAAATTGTGGACTATTTGCGATTGTTATTTGAAAAACTGGGTGTTCCCTATTGCCCAATACACAAAGTCCCAGCCGAAAAACATTCGATCACCGAAGCAACAAAAAAAATAATAAAAGTATTGGATGGAAAACGTGGTTACGTCCTGGCTCCTATTTCACAAAAAGAGCGAGCGTTTGACAATAAAGGTTTGTACGCAGCTATCGTAAAGGACGGGTATCAGCGAATTTGGATTCCCAGCAAAAACGAAATAGTGGAAATTTCAGATCCAAAGACCGTAAAAAAACCGGCGCCCAAGGAAGATTTTTATGTTGTAATCGACCGGGTTGCATTCGTGGCTGCTGACGAAGGCCGCATTGGTGATTCTGTTGGTTTGGCTTATGAAGCTCATGCACGCTACAACACCGGTGTAACATCCCGCAAGTGCATAGCTCGAACAACAGACGGACTGATTTTGAAGTTTTCTGAAGATTTGACGTGTCCTGAATGTGACTATCAACCCCCGCCGTTGAATTCGCGATTGTTTAGTTTTAACAGTCCTCTAGGTGCTTGCCCACATTGCAAGGGTTTTGGAAATATTTTGTCTCTAGATCCTAGCAAGGTGATACCCAATCCTAAATTAACTCTAGCTGAAAATGCACTTCACCCATTTGGAATGCCGAGTTCTGCTGAAGACAAACGGGATTTGATATCCTATTGTAAAAAAACTAAAATTCCTACTACAGTGCCTTGGGATGATTTGACTAAGACTCAGCAAGATACGTTATGGAACGGCAATGCTCACTTTTTAGGGATAAAGGGACTATTCGATTATTTAGAAACCAAAAAATACAAAATGCATGTACGGGTATTTATTTCTAGATATCGAAGTGCTGTTTTGTGTCCTGAATGCAATGGATCGCGTTTAAGAAAAGACGTGAATTCGATTTTATTTCGGAAAAAAAATATTAATGATCTTACAAAGCAAACAATTGAAGATTTGAAAAAATTTTTTGATTGCATCGAAATAAATAGCTATGAAAAAAATGTAGCTGGCGAAGTTTTTTCGCAAATTAAATCGCGCTTAGATTTTTTGATGCGCGTAGGGGTTTCCTATTTGACCCTCAATCGAGAAACGCGAACCTTGTCGGGCGGCGAATACCAAAGATTAAACTTAGCCAATCAGCTGGGAATGGGATTGACTCAAACACTGTACGTATTGGATGAACCGACTGTCGGCTTGCACCCTCGAGACAATGACAGATTGATTTCAATATTAAAAGATTTAAGAGACCTGGGAAACACCGTCGTTCTGGTCGAACATGACTACGATGTTATTCGCAATGCTGAAAATATCATTGAAATGGGCCCTGGATCAGGATTTCGTGGTGGTGAAGTTATCTTTTCTGGAAATCAACAAGACTTTATGAATAGTGCCAAATCCGTCACCGCGCCCTATATGAAAGCAATTCACAGAAAACTGTCTAGCCGGGTCAGACCGATAGAAAAATCACAATTAAAATATAAGATCGAAATCGAAGGGGCTACCGGGCATAATTTAAAAAACGTAAATGTTGATATCCCGTTGCATCGCATGGTGGTTGTCACTGGGGTCAGCGGATCCGGCAAATCCACTTTGATTGCAAAAACAATGTATCCCATATTAGCTCGGGAACTCGATATTGAATTTTTGAAAGCTGAACCCTGCAAGCGATTGCGTGGGGCTGAATACATTCATAATGTTTTATTGGTAGACCAATCCCCGATTGGAAAATCTGCACGAAGTTCGCCCATCACCTACATTAAATCGTACGATTCCATTCGCAGTCTGATGTCCTTGCTGCCGGAATCAAAAATTCGTGGCTACACGCCTGGCACTTTTAGCTTAAATGTCGATGGCGGGCGTTGCCCAGCGTGCCGTGGGGCAGGTTTTGAAGAAATCGATATGCAGTTTATGGATAATGTAATCATACCGTGTGATGTCTGCGATGGAAAAAAATTTAGAAATGAAATATTAGAGATTAAATACAAAGACAAAAATATCCACCAAATTTTGTCAATGACAGTGGCCGAAGCGGTTGATTTTTTTGTTGCCCACCCGCAAATCAGAAAATCGCTGGCCGTCTTAAAAGAAGTCGGCCTTGATTACATAAAAATCGGCCAGCCTTCAAGCACGCTTAGCGGCGGTGAATCACAACGCCTGAAACTGGCTAAAGAACTGATTGAAGTCAGTCACAAGGCGACGCTTTATATACTAGATGAACCCACGACGGGCCTTCATTTTCGAGAAATAGATTTGTTGATCAAAGTTTTGAATCAATTGATCGATTCGGGCGGAAGCGTCGTCATTGTCGAACACAATCTTGAGGTCATAAGCGCCGCTGATTTTGTAATTGACCTCGGACCCGAGGCCGGTGTGCGCGGCGGTGAAATAGTCGCCAAAGGTACGCCTCAAGAAATTATGAATGAACCACGCAGTTTAACGGGCCACTATTTGAAAAAATACTATGAATTGGATCAAAAATCAGGGAAGAACAACTCAGAATTAGGTCGATAGCGGTGGACTTTACAGCTGAATATAAGTAAATTGACCTCTGTGAACCCGACGCTGATTAGAATTCTAAAAGAAGTAGGAAACTACAGAAAACAATTATTTATAATTGCCGTCTCGGGCGTTTTGTATTCAGCCGTTTATGCGCGCTTAGCTTTGATTCTAAAAGATATTAATGACAATTTCCAATCTGGTGATCAATCCAAAGTGGCCCACGTTGGGCTGATTGCCCTCGGCATGGCTATTGTGGTCGCTGTCTGCCGCTACTTGCATATTTATACAATGAACGTGGTGGCTGAAATCATCACTAATAATTATCGGCTTAGACTGCAAAAAAAATTCATGGATTTAAACTTAAAATTTCATGCCCAGTACGTCTCTGGATCTGGCGGTTTATTGAGTCGTATTATTAACGATATTAAAGTGATTCAAGATGGCCTGCGAATGGTTGCTGACCTTTTTCGAGAGCCCCTTTTGGCACTTTTGCTGCTTGGAAACTTATTCTATTTAAATTGGCAGTTAACTTTGTCAATTTTAATTTTATTGCCTTTTATATTGGTTTTTCTAAAACAGATTTCACGAAGTCTTAGAAAATATGTTTTGTATGGTCAGGAAAACTTGGAACGAATCACATCGGTTATTAAAGAATCAATTGATGGGGTCCGAATTATTCAAAGTTTCAATTTAGAAAATATTTTACAAGAACGCCTAAAGGCTCAGACCGACGAATATCTTTCGATTCGAAAAAAAGTCCATGCTCGAATCGAAATTATGGGGCCAGTAACTGAACTGGTCGCAACCGGTCTTATTTTAGGCATTTTTTTCTATTTCAGCGTAGAAGTAGCCAAAGGAAACACGTCGGCGGGCGCGGTGCTGGCATATATTACTTCGTTGCTTATGATTAATCAGCCAATTAAAAAGCTACAAGAAAGCTATGTGCGAATTCAGGAAACCGTTGTGGCCGCTGAACGGGTGTATGAAATCCTAGATAATAACGAGGTGGTAAAAGAACCCAAATCGCCTCTGCCGTTTCCTAAAGATTGGAAAACGATTCGATTTAAAAATGTAAATTTTAAGTATGGACAAGAAATCGTACTCGACAATATCGACTTCACTATTCAACGAGGTCAATCAATTGCCTTGGTGGGGGAAAGTGGCAGTGGCAAATCAACTATCGTAAATTTACTCGAACGTTTTTATGAACCTGATAGCGGTCAAGTGTTGTTTGACGATATTAATATTTTGAATTGTTCGGTGAAGGAATTGCGTTCCCATATTGCCCTGGTGTCTCAGGATGTTTTTCTTTTTAATGGATCTGTAAAAAACAACATTAAAGCCGGGAACCCCAGCGTAGATGACAAAGTAATGATTGAAAAATCTAAGCGGGCGAATGCCCATGATTTTATAACCAGATTGGCAGCGGGTTATGAAAGCAATGTTGGTGATCGCGGCTCGTTGTTATCTGGCGGTGAAAAACAGCGTGTCAGTATGGCACGGGCTTTTGTGAAAGATGCGCCGCTATTGATATTAGACGAAGCCACCAGTGCTTTAGATTCATCTAGCGAGCTAGAAGTGCAAACTGGGATTGAAGAACTCATGCAGAATCGAACCAGTTTAATTATTGCCCACCGGTTGTCTACAATTCAAAATTGTGATGTTATTTATGTCTTAAAAAAAGGCAAAATAGTTGAATCAGGAACCCATCAATCTTTGATTGATGCCAAAGGTGAATATTTCCGATTTTTTCAAATTCAAAATCAAATGGGTTCCCACTAAGATCCAGTTGCCCAGGACGTTGGAATAGTTTCATCTTATAATGAGACATAGTTTTTGCTCATGCTTCAGTGGATATTGCCGATTAAATGGCATGCAAGAAAATCAACTCCTGATACTAGGTTTAATTGAAAGTATGGAATCAGCGATCGAAGACAATAATCGCGACGCATTTTTCGCTAAATTTTATCAATTGAGGAATTTAAAGGCGGACAAGGTTACCGATAAATTGGTTTCTTCCTATAAACACTTACTTTTAAAAGCTATCAGCCACTTTAGAAATGATAACACTGTCAATACGGTGGTATCTTCTATTGTATCGTTAAGCTATGGTTTAATTCCAACGGACAAACTGGATACCGAATTGCTAAAGATTTTAACTGATTGCCTTGAATTGGCAGATACAAGAATTAAAGCAAACGCACTTACTGCCATTTGTGAATTTGATCCTGTTTCAGAACTATTTAAAGAACACATTAATTCTAAATTCAATCGCATTGCGGCCGAAGCATTGATAGCCGAAGGCAAAAAAGGATTGAGTTCGCAAATTTTTGATAAATTAAGAGCGTTTTTTGCCTCTTCAAATCCATTTTTTGTAGCGTCAGGCATTTACGTTGTAGGTCATTTAATGGAATACTACAGAGATTCCTTTGAAAGATCAGAAAATCACTTTCAAGAAGACTTTGACTTTTTTGTTAAAAAAATCAAAGTATTTTCAACCCATCCCCATGAAATGGTTAGAAAAAGAGCTCTTCAAACTCTAATTCTGGTCGAGCCAAAAGGCTCGAAAAAAACTGCTTAAAACTAAATTCCATCTTGGTTAATTTTTTCATCAGAAATGATTAAAATATCAATACGTCTATTTTTCTGCCTATTTTCCTCTGTATCGTTGGCAACAATTGGTTTCGTGTCCGCATAGGCGGCAGCTGTGATCATCCCTGAACTAAATCCATGATATTTAATAAGGTAACGAACTACACTTGTTGCACGTAAACTTGATAGTTCCCAATTGCTTTCAATTTTGCTACTTTTTACTGGAATATTATCCGTATGACCTTCGATAATAATGCGACTATCCCGAGCTTTGAATTCATTGAAAAATCCATCTAGCGCATTTAAGGAACTCAATTTTAATTTGTACGACCCAGGGTCAAAAAACGTTGAAGAAGCCAGACTTACCCTGACACCAAACCATTCATGTTTTATTTGAGTTACCGAGTCTTTGAACGGCTTAAGCGCACTCAGAGACAGTTTACGGTCTACAAAATCTTTTAGCTCTTTCGAACTTGGATTTTTGGGAAGGTCTGACAAGGGCTGATTTAATTCCTTTAATGTATCGCCTAGAGGGTCCCCTGGTGAAACTGGTGGCTTTTGAGGGCCGCCACCTGACAAATGCATTTCAGTCCGCATCGAGTTTTCGAATTGTTTTTGCTTTTCAACGTTATTAGTCGAAGTCGCATACATGACCACAAAAAATGCAAAAAGAAGTGTAATAAAATCAGCATAAGATACTAACCAACGTTCGGAGTTTTCGTGTTCGGCTAGCTTTTTCTTTTTTTTAATCATGGTCGATTCGGAATTTGACCATGTAAAAAGGCTCTTAGTCGCTGATCAACAATATTCGAACTTAAACCCGAATTTATTAGCAGCGCGCCTTCCAAAATTATTTTCTTTCTTTGGCTATTTGTTTCAACCAATTTTTTTATTTTATTGCTAAAAGGTAAGAAGACTAAGTTCGCTATCCCGACACCGTATACCGTGGCAACAAAGGCTACTGCGATGCCGCCGCCAAGCTTTGATGTGTCTGTTAAATTGCCCATTACATGAATGAGTCCTATTACAGCTCCCAAAATTCCAATTGTAGGCGCAAAACCACCGGCATCAGCCCAGACTTTTGCACCCGACATTTGATTTTCTTCGTCTGCCTCAATTTCAGCTTCGAAGGTTTCACGGGTAATAGATGGATCAATGCCATCGACTACGTTTCTTAAAACACGTCGAAGAAAAACACTTTTCAATTTTGGCATTCGCCCTTCAATGGCTACTAGAGATTCTCGTTTTACTAATTTAGTGCAGTCTACAATGTCCCGAATTGACTCCTGTAGTTCTGCCTCTTTTGCTGATTGATCTACAAAAATATCAGTCAATAAATGAAATCCTAAGCTTATTGATTCTTTAGAATTTGAAACTAATGTGGCCCCAAGTGTCCCCGACAGTACGATAAAACCAGCAGTAAATTGCAGTAGCGAGTCAGTGTGTCCACCTTCAAGTAAATTGCCGACAAATAACCCACCAATTCCCAACAAGAGCCCAACAAGCGTAGTAATATCCATGAGTTAATTCTGTCATAACCGGCAATTTAAGACACGATTTCGCATTGTAATCTGGACTAGCGTTCAAAATTCTACTATCCTACCGTACACTATGAGCTGGATTCTGGAAATAGACCAAAGTCTTTTCTATTTTATTAATACAACACTTACGAATTCATTATTTGATATATTTTTCCCGTTTATTACTGATTTGAATAAAAGTATCTATTTTGATTTAACTGTATATCCGTTTTTGTTTTTAATCCTATATAAGAAATTTTCAAAAAAAAGTTTTATGATATTTCTATTTTGTGCATTGAGTATTGGGACGGCTGATTTCATAGGGAATGAGGTTTTTAAACAAAATTTCCAGCGCTTAAGGCCAGGTGATAATCCTACTATACAGGCGATCGTGCGATCTCCCTATGGAGGTTTTAGTTTTATTTCTAATCACGCAGCCAATATTTTTGCATTTGCTGTTTTTATGAGCTTTTTTCTGCCTTACCTTCGAGTGCCGTTTTTTACAATTGCATGTTTAATCGCCTTTAGTCGAGTGTACAACGGCGTTCATTTTCCCACTGACGTGATTGTAGGGGCCTTTGTGGGTTCAATGATTTCCTATGGTTATTTAATTTTATATAAGCGCTATATTAGGAAGCCCGAAGGGGTGATTTCATGAGGGTCTTGATCACCGGAGGCAATGGATTTCTTGGGGCGCATTTGATTCGTAAATTGCTAAATGAACGAATTGATGTAGTCGCATTTGTTAGGAAAAATAGCCAATTGTCCGATGTTGAAAATAAGAACCGTTTGCAGTTTGAATACGGCGACATCACAGATAAAGATTCCATAGTATCTGCGCTTAAAAACTCAAAGGCAGATGTAGTGTTTCACCTTGCTGGATTTGTTGGGTATAAAAAATCTGAGCGGCCATTAATGGAAGCGATAAACGTAATAGGCACCAAAAATGTAATCGAGGCCATGGCTGAAACCAAGGTTTCAAAGCTGGTACACGTATCTTCTGTTGTTGCTATTGGGGCAGGCTTTCGGGCGATCGAGGTAATGGATGAAACTTCAAAGTATAATTTGGGCCCGCTCAATTTAGGGTATTTTGAAACCAAACGTAAAGCAGAAGAATTGGTCATGAGTGCCACCACAAAAGGCGATATCCAAAGCGTGATTTTAAATCCCTCTACAATTTACGGTCCCGCCGATGCAAAAAAAGGTAGCCGTAAAACCCAGTTAAAAGTCGCGCAGGGCAAGTTTAAATTCTACACCTCCGGCGGTGTGAGCGTGGTGAGTGTTGAAGATGCAATTGAAGGAATTTTCCAAGGCTTTCAAAAAGGTAAAAATGGTGAACGTTACATTCTATCCGGTGAAAATATTCTAATTAAAGATCTTTTTTCCAAAATAGCCGGTTTTGCAGGCGTAGAAGCCCCTTCAATATTTTTACCCAATTTGGCGTTGCATGTTTTGGGTAAGGCCGGTGATCTTTTAACCGCCCTTGGGAAGCCAGTTTCTTTGAGTCAAGAGAACGCTTGGACGGCGTCACTGTTTCATTGGTTCAAAAACGACAAGGCGAAGACTGAGCTAGGAATTCAATTTAAACCAGCTGATTATAGCATCCGTCAAAGTGTTGAATGGATGCGCGAGAATAAATTGATATGAAAATGGCCCGTTCCCTGTTTTTTATTTTTGCCTTAGTATTCATGTTGTTTTTGGGATTTGTGATACGAGTGTATCTTTTAATACCCGACCGAAAAGATTTGATGTCTTGTTTTACAACGAAAATGTACAACGTGTATTTGTGCCGACAGAGCAAAAACTACGTTTCACTTAGCCAGATATCTAAAGTGATGCAAAAAACGGTAGTTCTAACAGAAGATTCAAGTTTTTTTGAACACAAGGGATTTGATTGGGAGTCGATTGAAAAATCCGCAAAAGAAAATATTGAAGGTGGAAAATATAAACGCGGCGGATCTACAATCAGCCAACAGTTAGCTAAAAACCTGTATTTAACAAAAGATAAAACAATGATTCGTAAAGTGGTTGAAGCCTTTATTACCAATCAAATTGAAAAGCATTTAACTAAAAAAGAAATTTTGGAAAAATATCTAAATGTGGTCGAATTTGGTAAAGATTTGTACGGAATTAAACCAGCAGCATTGTACTATTTTAAGAAATCACCGTCGCAGCTAGACGCCGTTGAGAGTGCTTTCTTAGCCATGTTGTTGCCTAGCCCAATTAAGTATTCACGATCGTTTTATGCAAAAAAATTGAGCCCGTTTGTGTTCAATCGAATTAAGCGAATTATTTACGACTTGTACCACTATGATCGTATCACAGAAGAACAATATTCAGACGCCAAACAAAAACTGCGGGGATTTTTTAGTACTCCTGAACAAATTGAAGAAATTGAAACGATGGATACTCAAGATATGGTAAATAGCGCCGAAACCTCAGACGAGTCTGGCGGGCCGGAAGAGGGTGATCAGGATGATTCAGACGAGCCTAAAAATGACAATGCTGAACAATAGTCCTATTCCTCGCCATTGGTGCTGTTAGTATATTTGGATTCAATTGCTTTCAAATTTAGGTTATTTCTTCCGATTGTATAGGTAATGAAACCAGCCGTTTTTGCCTTATTATTTTGGACACAATTGCTTTATGCAGAACAGAAAAATCTTACCCCCTTGTGCAAATCAGTTCAATCCTGTCGTCAAGCCTACATTGCGAATAATTGTGAAAGCTTGATTTCAAGTGAAGACGCCAAAAAGAATATCAAAACGTGCGGCGAAGATTCAATAGGGCATACGAAAGAGCAAACTTTCGAAGAAATCCTTAAATCGTGCGGCCAGGGAATTGAAAACTCGGTCGTGGGGATGGCACACAAAATTGCCAATTTGCCCGAATCCATTTCAAAAAATATCGACAAGACATTTGATGCCGATTTGGCGGCGCAGAAAATATGTGAGACTAAATTGGGCTACGGTTTCTGGGAGGCCTATGATTCCAGGATCGCCGAAATGGATCCGACAAAAAAAACGAGATTGTACGTTTTTAACAAGTGCGTTTCAGTCGAGTCAGCGAAAATTTTAAATTATCATTTTCCCAAATTTCCAAATATTAAAGAACTTGTGAATTCAGTAAAGCTGCTCGATCAGGGGCGCCGTTGCTTTAAATATGAAGTCCAAGCCAAAATTGTATGTCCGATCGCAGCGAGCTTCATTGCTGGCGGAATCGTTGGATTTGCAATAAAAAGATCTATTCTTATGGTTTCCGCCCGGCTTGTAGCCAAAACCTCTAAGGTTGAAGTGTATGCAGATTCTATTGCGAAATTGGCCAAAGCTGAAAAAGAAATACTGTCCGTTGAGCATGTTGAAGACTTGGTTGATTTTTCTAAATCAGGAAAAGGACTATCTGTTGCAAAGAAATCCAATTTAAATATTGAAGCCATGCAAATGGGAATGTTGGATTCGGACTTCGGTAAAATTGCCCAGGCCTGGACTGACAGGGTATTTAGTATTTCCCCCGAGTCAGATGAATTGCTTGGCGTAGTGAGTGGCAAAAGCACATCAGCAGCCAGCAAGGCAATGCGAGAAATAATGTCAGAAAGTGGTTTTGCAGATAAAACGTTTCTAAACAGCGATATGCCGATAGAATCCTTGCGTGAA
>JAYVPD010000156.1:0-5413 GCA_043757515.1 Pseudobdellovibrionaceae bacterium | reverse complement strand
ATGGGAATGCGAATTTCAACAAATATGGCGTCACTAAGTGCGCAAAAGTCTATGACTGGCTCGCAGCGAGAGATTCAAAAATCTTTCACGCAGTTAGCTTCAGGATCACGAATCACCAAATCATCTGATGATGCTGCGGGATTAGCGATTTCTGAAAACTTAAAATCAGGCATGAGAAGTATATCTCAAGCCGGACGAAATGCGAATGACGGTATATCATTAATTCAAACTGCAGAGGGTGGCCTCGGTGAAGTTTCAAATATTTTAACTCGTATGAGAGAGCTAGGAATTCAATCAGCCTCTGATACAGTATCAGATAAAGAACGAGGATTTCTGGATAAAGAGGTCCAACAGTTAAAGGCAGAGGTTCAGCGTATCGCCGTAACTACAAAATTTGGTAACCAAGAATTAATTAACGGTAACGGTAAAGTATACGACTTCCAAGTTGGTATAAATAACAATAAAGACGCAGATCGAATTTCGTTTGATTCGAGTCAGTCCGATGCAACAACTGCTAATTTAGGTATTGATGGCTTTGATTTTACAAGTAAAGAGGGCGCACAAGGTGCACTTGAAGTTTTGGATGAAGCTCAATCCAATGTAAATGGTTATCGCGCTAATTTGGGTGCCCTACAAAATCGATTGCAAGCAACGTTTGATAACTCTCAAACGATGTATGAAAATATCGCGGCAGCTAATTCTCGGATCCGTGATACTGATGTGGCACAAGCCAGCAGTGAATTGACCAAGAATAACATTTTGTTACAGGCCTCTACTGCTGCTTTGGCTCAAGCCAATCAGATCCCTGGACAAGCTCTTAAGTTGTTAGGCTAGAAGTAGATTTTATTTTGATTTTAATTTTGATGAAGCGAGTTCGGCCCTCCGTCTGAATTCGTGGACCAACCTACCTAGAAAGTTTGTAAAAAAACTTTCTAGGGTCTTAGCGGGAGTTAAAAAAAAGCTAAGAATGGTTGCGAATACTAAATAGGCTCATCAGAGGAGGTATCTATGAAGCCAGCACTCAGAAGTGTAAAGGAACAATCGGTTACCTTTACACTTTTTCTTTTTTCCCATTCAAACTAACTCCTTAATTTCACGCTACGTCTCAATGTGAACCGCAGTCGTTGTGTAGTTACACCGTAGTGAATTTTCTAGACACCTGTCATTGCCAAAAACCAAAGCTCCATTAGAATAGATTTGACGAAACCAATCCACGGATTTGATTTTGCATTACAGTTTACCGGGTGAGTGATCTAAAAATGTTTAGTCCGGGGGGATTGTGAAACAATTATCATTATCTAAAAAACTTATTAAACCATCAGTTGGATCTGCGATTTTATTCTTTGGTTTGGTGCAGGCATTTCAGAACTGTTCACCAACAGAGTTTAGCACAACTTCAGACCAGGTAACTTTGTCGTCTACTAGCGTGGTAAAGTCTGCTGGTATAACATCGGGAAATAAAAATAAAGACAATTCAGAAGTCGGCACGGGATCTACATCCAATGCAGGTTCAGGATCGGCCGCGAACTCTGGATCAGGAAACAGTTCAGGTTCTGGCTCGGGATCCAGCTCTGGAAGCGGCTCAGGCAGCAATTCTGGTTCAGGATCAAACTCAGGATCTGGATCGAATTCTGGCTCTGGTAGCGGATCAGGTTCTAGCGGCGGTTCAGGCACAACAACTACAGCCCAAAATTGTGTGAATGCATCCACTGACAGATTGAATGAAACCTATGCTAATTTTAACAATGGGTATCTAACACAATATTTTGGCGGACTTCGTGAACCAGGGCTTTTGGCATCAGGCGGCGGTCGTTTGGGTGAGCCAGGCCGCGATGTTTTGTCTGAATCAGAATTTAAATGTAAATACAATATTCCTGCACAAATTACGTTAGCTGACGGTGCCTCACAGACATTTGCCAACTCGAATGTGAAATTGCAAGGTTCAATAAAAATTACCTGTGACCATGGTCGCTTGACTAATTCGATCACGGGCAACACGGTTGATGCTCAGTGTGTGGAAAAATCTTTAGACTGTGATCCTGTTAAATTGGCCTATGCTATCGATAGCCAGATGCTACCTGCCCGCGGACTAATAGGAAAAGAAGGTCAATACATCGTGGATCTTCATAGCGTCGAAGTGAATTCGTCTCTTTGCCACTACCAGGTTCCAGCAGGAAAATATCTTTCTGTGGTAACCGTTAAAAATTATGTGTGCTCGATTGCTTGGAATCGAAATCCAGGTAACGAAATTTTAGATGCCGGTACTTACAGCGCTTCGTTTCAGTGCCTGAATGGCACTTGGCATGCGACTAACCTTCCTGATAGTTTTCTTCAAAAGTAATTTTTAGTCACGACATCTGTTTTTTCAAAAACAAATGTCGTGACTTTTCTTTTTCAATTGATACGAATTCGTCAAAAACAAGCACAAAGAGTAAAGTAGACTTGACTCCACTTTACACCGATACCTCCAGCCGGCGATTATAGCCGATTTAAGTGAAAAAATGGTTTTTTTGGGTGGCCCAAGGCAAGTGGGGAAAACGACGTTTTCCCAGGGGCTTATTACCAATTATAATGATGGGCATGAAGGGATTATTATCGAAAAAGTGGGGACTCCCTTTTGGGTCGGTACCACTACTATCGGATGCATCCAATATCATTGCCAGAGGCGCTCGCTAACGCAGTTAATAGCAGGCCGGACGAGCAAATCTCAAGACTGCTGGAGTTCGGAGGATTTCCTGAGCCCTACCTTAACCAAAGTCAAAAAGACCTGAAGCGATGGCATAGGCAGCGCCGCGATCGAATTGTTTGTTCAGATATTCGTGATCTTGAAAATGTAAAAGAAATTTCAAACATTGAACTGCTGATTAATGCATTGCCAGATCGAGTCGGATCGCCGTTGTCTCGGAAAAATTTAGCCCAAGCGCTTGATGTTGATTTTAAAACGGTCGAAAAATGGCTGACCATTTTGCAAAATGTCTATTATTGCTATCGCATTTCGCCTTATGGTGCTCCCAAAATTAAAGCCGTAAAAAAAGAGCAAAAATTATATCTGTGGGATTGGAGCGAATTAGATTCCGACGGTCCCAAGTGGGAAAATTTTGTAGCCAGTCACTTGCTTAAATACTGCCATTTTCAAGAAGACTCCGCGGGCGATAAAATGGAACTGCGGTTTTTAAGAAACACCGAAGGTCGAGAAGTTGATTTTGTTGTCCTGAAAAAAAATAAGCCGCTTTTTGCCGTAGAATGTAAATTTGGGGAAGGAATGCTTTCTCCGCACCTAAAATATTTTGCCGAACGAACATCTATTCCAAAATTCTATCAGGTCCATCGTGGAAAAAGGTCGACGGCCATTGATGATCGCATTTCAATTTTGCCATTTGCAGAGTTTTGCAAAGAAGTTAGTCTTATATAAAAAACTTAGTTTTCAGCCAAGAATCCTAAATTTTTCCTGACTGATTCAGTGACGTTTCATTTCGAGACGCTGTCGTAAAGATAGACACGCAGTACCCATATCTCATTCCAATTGAAAAAAAAGGTCCAAGGATTCTCAGCTTTTTTCATAACTTTACGATAAAATAAAGGCAGCTCCTCGTGTGGGGCTAGATTCGGGGGAATCGTGAAATCCAAAAACGTACATTGGTTAATCCTGTTAGGATTAACACTATTCAGTTTCGAAATTTTTTCGATGGGTAACGGCGCCGGTGGCAGCAGGCCATTTACATGTCCAGCAGGACAACATGCCGAGGGCGTTCGAAGTGGACGATCCGTTAGCAATGTCTGTGTTGATAATCCTGTAGCCGCCCCGGTAGTCGAAGTAGAAGTGGCGCCAGCGCCACCACCGCCAACAGTGAGCTCGAGTGGAACGGCCGCTCGAATTCGAAAGCCAGCAAAGAAAAAAGATCCTTGCGACAATGGAGACGGATTTGTAACCAGCCCAGAAGGCGGTTGCGTACCTCCAAATAAATCTGAAGATTCGGAAGCGCGAGCTAGTTCCACTGGGATTACCCCTACGCCAGAAGCCGAAGCGGCCCCAACTCCTGCACCAGCGGCGGTGGCGGCACCGGCTCCTGCACCAGAGCCAGTAGCCAGTGGTTCAACTGAAACTAAAGACCCTTGTGATACCGGAGATGGTTTTGTCACAAGTCCCGATGGAAATGGTTGTGTGCCACCGACCCAGTCCGACGCCACGAAAGCGCGAGCAAACTCTACCGGAACCCAGGCCGTTACTGAAAGTGAATGCTTTACCCAATTTCAACAAGAACGGGATACATGTCTATCCAAAGCGACAGAAGCCAGCGGCACGTGTGATGAAGAAAATGATACGATGCAAACAGCTGCCAACGCTTCGAAAATTATTGGTGCAGGGTCAGCTGTAAGTATCCAAATGGCGTGTTCAAAACTGGGCGAAATTAGTAAAGTGGCCAATGCTGGATTTGGCGTATGGCAGTCAGCCTGTGCGATGTCACAAAAATCGTGTGAATCGTCTTGTTCAAATGCGCAAAAACTACGAACGCAAACTGGTTGTATTCCGCCTTCTGTAATGCAGGATCCAACTCAGTATGCTGCCCTAAGCAGAGATATGGGGGTGGTGGTAGATAACATTCGAAAATGCGTGTCTTACAAGTCAAAAATAAATCAGGCAGCACAGCATGCAATTGCGGTTCTTGCCCAGCTTCAAGCATCCAAACAATGCCAGAACGATACGAACAGTCTTACAACCAACAATCTAGATCAGTGTAAAACGAATCCAAATAATCCGCTTTGCACGGACGCTCAACGTTGTTCCAATGCGGATTTTGCGTCTAAAAATCAGGTGTGTAAATGTATCAACACGCCAAACGCTGCGGAATGTATCGCCAAAACATCGGCAGCCGGAACCCCGCGGGTGGCAGCTGGTGGATTGAATCCCGGCAGCCATGTGGCTGGAACCGACGCGGGAACCACAATGATCGGTGACGGTGGTGCTGGTGCAGCGATGGATGCGTTTGGAAATTCATTGCGAGACGGAGCCGCAGGTCATGGTGACAGCGCCAATTTGGGCGGTCAAAAAGGGAATGCGGGCCTTAGCGGCGGTAGCAGTGGAGGCGGCGGCGGTGGCAGCGGGGCCAATGGCGGCGGTGGACCAGGTGCTGGTGGGCCGGGCGGTGACCCAGGTGATAAACTAAAAATTAACTCGGGCTATATCGGTTCGGGCGGAGGCGGTGGTGGCTACCTTGCTAGGACAGGTGGACCCGGAGTTGGACCCGCATCCGTGCCCAACGCGGGCGGCGTGAATTTTAATAAAATGGCTGGAAATCAATTTGATCCTAAACGTTATATAGCTGGATTAAATGGGAAATCGGGTGAAATGATAAATGGACCGGGCTCGGACATTTTTGTCATCGTAAAGCACCGAATCGAAGCCAATAAATCG
>JAYVPD010000155.1:0-5488 GCA_043757515.1 Pseudobdellovibrionaceae bacterium | reverse complement strand
GAAAGCTGACGTTTCTGCAGAAATTGGAGATATGGTTGCTCGCCGATACAAACTATCTGATCCTCATGTCATTGCTTTAGCAAAGGAGCCCATTTCTACAATTCTATTGGGCGGAAAGGTAACTCTGGACATTGAAAATATGTTAAAGCAATTTTTTAATTTAAATCTTGAAATTAAATTTCCAAGCCGTGAAGAGGGTGAGTTATATATTGCGCTGGCTAAGATTTCCTCTCAGGATGTACCTGGGAAAAGCTATCGATCGGTGACTGCTTTGGAGTTTAACCGTATTTTAGGAAATTTATTAGCCACACCCGATGGAGCAGATAAAGCCAATGAAATAATTTATAAAATTTTACTTCATTTAGATTCTCTGCCCTTTGGACGAGAAAAATTTCTAAAGGTAATTGATAGTTGGCAAACTCGATATCAACTAGATTCAATGGGCTGGTTGGTGGCTCCAAAAGTAGCACTGACTTGGCCAGATATTATAAAGGGAAGCGCCAAAACCCGAATTTTGTTTGAACAAAATGAGTTCCTAAGATCGAAATAAAGTCCAATTCTTGAATACCACCGGCGACTGCATTTCGCATAGCCATGGGCAGTCCATGTATATCCAGCTCCGCACCCCTCGTCCACGAGCGACGACTTGTATAGGCCTTTCCTGCGCTAGGATCCTGAGTTTTTCAAAAACTTTGTAAATGTCATCTTTAGAGCCAAAATCATAGAGGAAATACAGATCAGCTGGTTCAAGTTCAAAATCGTTTTTTGATATATCGGCTTGTTTCATTTTTGCTCGAGCTAGATTCCATTGGGAAAATAGCCGATTGCCTTCGTCTACGCGGGCCTGCACATATTCGTATCCTGTAAAATCAACATCTGGCTTTAAAAAACCTAAAGTCAGGCCCATGCGGCCATAGCCGGCCCCTAAATCTAACCATGATTGATCTTTAGTCGGTTTTAAATAATCGATCATTTCAATTATTTCAGAATAGGGTGTCTGCAGAGATTGAATTTCTAAGCCGTACCAAAATTCTTGACCAGGAATAAACAAAGTCTTTTTGTTTTCTTCAAACAGAACATCCTCGATTTGATCGCACTGAAGACCCAATCGATCATCAATTAATTTCGAATGAACTTTAGCAGCGGCATAGTCCGCCTGGGGATGTGACATTTCATGTTTTATAGAGTCGTGCACTTGGAGTTCCAAGGGTGCCTATTTTAGAACACATTGGATTGAGTAAACATCTTCATTGATATCAATGTAAGATTCTATCATAGGTAAACCAGTCAGAGAGATAGCTTTGCCACCATAAACTGAACTCAGTGTGCGGCTAGTTTTTTTATCAATTGCCAAAACCATCGCGCTGCTAAGGTCTTCTTTAGAAGACACTATAAATTTTATTTCGCTATTTTCTGCCACGAACACAATATTGTCGCCCGATCGACTTTCAAGCATAGGCGAGCGGATTAAATGATCTTTTGTGCTCGTAAGGTCGCAGTTTATTTTCTTTGGTTTTGAAGCGCTTGAATCCAGTCCAAAGGAAATAAATGGCAACAGCAATAGAACGGACAAAAAAGCATATATACGAATCATAGGACCCCCGATGGATGGGGACAAAGGTAACACTACGATCCAAACATGCTAATAAAGTAGTTTCAAATTATAAATTTTTCACATTCGATTCGGTACGCCGTGGGGTTGTGGAAAAATAACCCTAAAACCAGGTTCAAATATCTGGCCCCTTGGATTTTTGGAAATTTCGCTTTCAAAAACAGCGTTTCGATTTTTTAAGAGCTGCACAAAATAGTTTTCAATTTCGCCCTGTTCGAGCTTCTGACTTGTAGCCAGATACCAATCACGCATTGCTTTTTGATAAGCCGCTGGAGTCCAGGCCGCAGTGCTCATTTTTTCAAATACACTCTTCGCAACGGTCGAACTGGAGGCTAGCCCTTGTCCTTTCAGATTTTGCAGAAAGCCGGATTTCCATTCCATTGAATTCGGGACCAGTTTCAATAAATTGCACTTTTCCTTGTTCATAAGTGAACCCACTGTAGACGAAAAATATATATCCAAAATGGTTTTGTCATCGACGAGTCCACTCATTTTTAATCGACCAATAGCCACCAAATCTGAATAGCCTTTTACGGGAGTCAACCAGGCATGATCTGAATCAAGTAAACTAGTTTCGGGAAATTGCATTTTATATTTTTGAAGAAGTCCCAAGTAGGCCCCTTTGGACGCTTGAAACTTGAACGGTCCAGCAAATGGCCCCGCCAACGAACTAGATGGGATCTGCACAACTGAACTATTTTCTGCTGGGACACTATCAGACTCTAGGTTTATTTCTAGATCGCAAAACAATGGTCTCAGCAGCGCATGGATTCCCAACGATGCCTTTGCCGCTTGGTAGCCAGGGCTGTTATCTAATTTTTGAATTCCCGCTTTTACCAGACTGGATAAATTTTCAGCAGAATCAAGTGATCGCACTCTTTGCGTCAATGCCTCAGAAAGTGGATTCTGAAATACCAAAGGCCTTGATTTGATCCACCAGTCGTTATGGGGAAATTCCAACTCTTTCATAATGGGACCGCCCGAAATATGGCAGCCCGAACATCGCAGGGTTTGACCGATGGGTGGTCGTAGAGGCGATGAATTTAAATAGATAAACTGATTGTCATTCAGAATATCCTTCGAATCCCCTCTGTAAAACCATTGATTAAAAGTGCCCTGGCCAATTAGTTCATAGAAATTATAATAGCCTTTTACCGCGTCCCAGGCGATCAATTCAATAACCAGCTTATCCTTGTCTGGCGCCTGATCCAAATCAATGATCACTTGCGCATTGCTTGATTTTAAACGGGTAAAATGTCCAAGAAATATCCCGGCGTCTGCTGCTGGAAGTCTCGTGGGCAGAGAAAACGCTTCAAAAATGCTAAAACTTCCCAGTTTTGAATTGTTACGCCCTCGGTTTCCAACCATGAATTTTCTGTTTTGAAACGCTTGTCCCAAAATAACTTCAACCGCACCAATATTTTGCGGACATTGAACTGATTTTTTTATCATTTGATAAAACTCGTCATTTTGTGCTGTAGAGGGACGGCCTTGCGAAGTTAGTACCTGACAGTTTGGCTGCGAAAAACCTCTAACAGATGATAATAAAGCGAAAAAAACTAAAAAACTTTTACCCATGGCGCCTCCCATACCGATAAACCGGTAAGCAGGCACAGAACTATCGAATTAGTTTATATTAATACAATTAATTGATTTAATATTACTATTAGTTATTTTAATATTAAAGGATTTCTGGATTCCATGGTTTGAATTACTTTTTCCGCAAAGGCTTTTGATGCCTCAGCTTTTCGACCCGTAACTAAAAATCACTTCTTTACAAATCGATGGCATCACTCGAATTTGTAGAAACCCAATTCGATTGGACCCAATTGAAATCAAAATGATTTGACATGCACGAAACCATAAAAACTCTAGGCAGAAGTGGTTTCACGACATGGTCGTAAAATCCTTTAGACCTCTCGCAGATTAGTCATCTGACGAACGCTGAGTCTAGTTATGCTAATACTATCAGATGATACAGCGTTTAATCTAAAGTCCTTATTGGTTTCAAAGACCGCTCTTGATTAAACTAGTGCAAAGGATTTTTCGACCCATGCAGATTGAACACAATGAGCAAGTCAAACTAAACGCTATCAATCCCAATAAAAGGAAGCGCTCGGCAACTGTTTTTGCAGAGGTGAAATCAATTGGAAAATTGAGTTCACTAGAAATTGAACGAATGTACACGATTTTTTCCAAGTATTATGTTAACCACAATCGAAATCAATTCACGCTAGATCTATCCGAAAAAGACCATGTTATTTTACTTAGAGACACTAAAGAAAATACGATTCAGGGTTTTTCTACTTTGTTGCGAGTGGATTTAAAACCCTATGGATTTAATTCACTAGGAATTTACAGCGGCGATACTGTGCTTGAAAAAGAATATTGGGGTAACAAAGCATTGGGGGTCGCATTTTTGAAATACCTGTGGTCAGAAAAAGCAAAAAATCCATTGCGACCCGTATATTGGTTTTTGATCTCTAAAGGTTACAAAACTTACCTATTAATGGCTAATAATTTCAAGACCCATTTTCCTCGACATGACGTTGCCACTCCGAATAAATTTAAAGCTCTTATGGACAGTTTCTATGGAAAACGATTTCCTAAACATTACAAAGCCAATTTGGGGACTATTGAATTTGATTCCCAGGCTTGCTGTTTGAAAGAGTCAGTGGCTGAAATATCAAAAGTTCTTTTTGAAAACAAAAAAATTCAATTTTTTGCTAATAAAAATTCACAGTGGAGCAAAGGCGACGAACTGGCCTGCGTTGCCGAAATGACCCTTATCATGCCGCTACAATATCTTATAAAAAAAACAATCTTTAAAAGGAGATCTCAATGAAAGCCATCGTAGTTATTCTAACGTTGTCCCTATTGTCATTTGGTGAAACCACTTCAAAAATGAAAATGTATTTTAACAACGAAGATTTAATAAAAATTATCGAACAGTATTCAAAAGCGTCGGGGCAAAAATTTGTTATAGATCCAGGCGTACGTGGTAAAATTTCAATTTTTTTACAAGATCCGGTAACGTTGGACGAAGCCTTCAATCAAATGTCCTCAGCCTTGGCTATCAACGGTTATGCTATCAGCAAGCAAGGTGATACTATGATTATTAAATCAGCACGGAATATTCAGCGCGATCTCATTGAAGTCAGTACGCAGCGACCAACTTTAAAACCAGAGCGAATGTATTCCTGGGTCTACACGTTTAAAAATATTTCTGCCGAACAAGTCAATCGTGACCTAAGAATTCTGCCTTCAAAAGATGGCGAAATGAGCGTCAACAGCGCGACAAATCAAGTAATTTTTACTGATTGGTCCGCAAATTTAAATCGAATCGGAGATCTTTTAGCCGAGTTAGATAAAAAAGTAGATCCTGAAGTCGCTAAGATTGTTGAAACCAACAAAAAGTCTACTAAGCATGAGATAAAAATTATTAAAAAAGCACAAGTAGACGAAGAACAATAGCATTTAAGGGCTTGAATGAAATATTCATTAGAATATATTAATAACAAATCACTTGATTCTGAAGAGGGCACGATTGTTAACGAATCGGCCCTAGATGGCTTGCTTCTTAAATTAGATGCTGAAAAATATGTAAGTTTGGTTTTTATTCATACAAACACTAATATACTGACTGTTTCTGGGGGAAAGCAAAATTACATAGTGATGTATTCGGATAGTAATCGATTCTTTGAGCTTACGAATCCTATCAATCGCGGGGGCGAACGAGTTCATTTGCGCACCGGTCACACAATAGGGAAATTTCCATCAGAGATGATTATCGATCCTTTTACGGCTTTAAACATAATAAAAGAATTCTACAAAACGGGAAAGCGACTGCCTGATTTGAATTGGGTTCCCCTGAAT
>JAYVPD010000154.1:0-5498 GCA_043757515.1 Pseudobdellovibrionaceae bacterium | reverse complement strand
CGTAGGCAGTACAGTTCATTGCTTCTGAAATACCAGCCGCAAGCAATGTTGCTTTTTCAGCAGGAACCGCAGTCGCCACAGCCGAAAATGACTTGATCATTCCAGTAATTGTTCCAAGCAGCCCCGTAAGAGTCGCTACATTCCCCAGCATAGACAAAAATCCAATACGTCTTTCAACAATGCTGTTTTCAAATAACAATACTTCATCCATTTTTCCTTGGATTTCTTCTTTGCCACCAAAGTTTTTAGCAGCCTTTGTTCCAGCGATGATCGCTTTTGAAACAGGCATTACTGCCGCTGTTGCCTGCGCGCGCGCGACCACAGAATCCAATTCACCTCTGCGAATTGACTCTTCAAATTCATTTACGAATTCGCCTTGATTCACTTTGTTTTTGAAATAAAGCGCGTAGGATCGCTCGATTAAAATTGCCAATGATACAAGCTGTACCATTAATATCGGCCACATCCAGAAGCCGCCCTTTTCGAATGCAATCGCTATACTTGAAAACATCTCCATATATCCCCCCGTTTAAAATAACTTATTATGTATTGAACACATATGATCCTCACGCTCCAGACCTAAGTCACTAGTTTTTTTTTTATGGGAATCATTATTTTTTTGTTTGCCTCCTAACTGATTCCAAACGAAGGTTTTCCTGGCTTTAGAAATGCCGTGGAACACTTGTGAATAGTTAGTTTCACAGTTTTTTGTTTTGATTTTGACGACTAATTCTAGAAGTTTGCCACCGTGGGTAAAAAAGGTAAAGCCGTCGATTTTTAGCGAAGGGGTCCGTTCTTTTTTGCCGATTTATTTTGTGGAATAGGAACTCGACTAGGCCAATGGGAAAAGCTTTTTTACTTTTTTTTTGAATTTGAGGTAAAGGCCCAAGACTTTTAAGCTCTTTTCAAACGGAAAGTAAAACGACTGAAACCATGGTGTCACGGCAAGAACAAACTCGGAGAGACTTTCAGTCTCTCCGTCTATTTTTTTGTTTGATTCAAGTTATTGATTTCACAAAAAAGTGGTGCCCTGGGCCAGATCAGCTACCTTTTTTTTGCATGCGGTGAATGATAAAATACACGCTAAAACAACCATTACTACTTGAGCTTCCATATTGTTCCCCAAATATGTTTGACTGATTCTAAAAGATCAAAGCTTAGGTCATTTTGTTCAAGTCCAAATCGGACAAATCCAAGACTTCGACCAACGATGGCCGTCCTTTTAAACACTTGCATTGTCCGTCTCTATTAATTTGTGGTTGGGACTATAATAAAAATTTTGACTATCTGGTCCTAAGTAGCTAAGGTCCCCCCAATCCGTAAATTCCCAATAACTTTGAATTTACAATTTCGGAGAAAAAAATTAAAATCGAAAATATAACGATCATGGTGTTTTTATTTATTCTCAGCAAACAAGCCTATGCCCAAAATTTTCCCTATTCATTTGCAGGTATGAAATGGAGCCAGGATTTGGGAAAAGCGACAAATGGCTGCGCCAAATTGGACAAAAACGGCAGTCCCCAATTAAATAGCGAAGGTTTCCCCATTCAGGACAACTCAATGTGCGCAACACTACCAGCTGGAAACTCTTTTGAAGTAAAACCTGAATTTTCTGAAGCTGCGCTTAAATGCCGCCAAATTGGTGGTCACTTGCCGACAGTGCCTGAGTACCAAAAATTAATAAGAAGTTTAAAGATGGACAAAGAATATTACGAGTCAACTAACTATGGTCCATTGCTTAAAATATCCGGACTAAAAAAACTAGCAAAAGCATTTCATATCCCAAGTCTACATAATAAAGTATTTTGGTCTTCTACGGTGATGTATTCAGACTCACGGGTGGGTTGCCGACTTTTTGGAGATACCGATCAATCTGCTGATCCTGGCATAGCAAGGCCCATAGGCGGCCTTTCGTGCGATCTTCATTTTGGTTTCCGTGGAGCAACATCTGGCTATCTATCTGATAATGAAGTTCTATGCGTAGAAGACGTTATGCCATTCTAGCTTACATACCGCGAGTACGTCGACCTTGTGGATTAGCCAAGATGCGCTCGAAAAGACTATTTACGAATCGCACAGTTCGCAGTGAGGGAGTCCAAGATTTTTAGGCTCTTCTGTACCTACTTTAAAAATGCATAAATAAAAAATTTTGATCGATGAACTGATGCGCGATGAAAGGTAACTGAGGATTTTGCCAAGGTTATAAACGAAACTCAGCAACATATTCTTCTCAAAACTTTCGAGATCTTTTTCATTTCTGTCGATTCATCGAGAATTTTCGATTTAACCAAATACAGCTTGCGTCGCGATTCTGCATCTTTATGATAAGGTACTTTTACAAACTTAGAGAATCCATTCTGTAGCTCATTTTCTAGATCGGCAACAAAATTTGGCATATAAATGGCCGTTTTGCTAGCTCGAGCTAGATTCAAAGAAATAGCGAAACTACTTGCGGAAAAGTGAGAAACTCTTAAAATATTCTGAGGCCATCCGTCGCGAATTTTATAACCAAGGGGATTAAAAGGAAAGTTTGTAGTGGGGACCGTAAAATAAAGCTGTTCGGGCTTGCGGTCTTTCAAGAAGTCGACCCTCGCGTAGGAATTAATTTTTACCTCGCCCAACTCCAAATATTCTAGATCTTTTCTTGGGGACGGCGAAAAAATAAAACCAAAATCTATTTCACCCGAAAGAATCTTTCCTTCAATTTCGCCAACGTCAGTTTCTACAATAGAGCATGGTCCCGCAAGTTCTTTAATCACCAGACTCGCGCAGGTTATGGCTATGACTTCAGAAAGACCGATACAGATCGGCAGTCGATCTCTTTTTAGTCCGATCGAGATCTCGTTTTCAATTTTAAGAATTTCTTGAGCTTTCTGATAGAACCATGTGCCTTCGGGAGTGATTTCTAGGCCTCGTCCTAATGGTTTAAAGAGTTTAAGTTTTGTTTCGTCTTCAAGAACCGAAATAGCCTTAGATAGTCCGCTATGAGAGACACCTAGGATATCAGAAGCCTTAGTTAAACTTCCAATTTCGGCAATTGTACAAAAATAGCGCAATCTATTTGTTTCCATATGGAACATGATATGCCATACAATTCACTTTTAATCAATTAAAGAATCGGTTACTCAAAGTAACGAAAGCGGTATTCACCGTTTGAGTCTGCGGAGGCGTTTTGGAGAAATTTAATAAAAGACTGAAGAACCTTCGGACAATGAAGGGGCTTACAATGAAAGAGGTTGCCGCGGCCGCTGAAGTTCCGCTTTCAACCTATCGAGAGTGGGAGTACGGCCGCGCCGTTCAGGGAGAGCCATATCTTAAAATAGCGAAAGCGCTTTCTGTTTCATTATCCGAGTTACTAGTGGGGAGCGCGGAACACTCCGAAGCGTGGCGAGCGCTTGAGTTAGTTGAACAACATGTAAAAAATCTACGCAACGTCTTAAGTTCGGCTCTTTAAAGGCGAAAGATGGTTTTTTAAAACAATTAAGATTAATTTTAGATATAATTAGTTGCATCGCAAATTAAAAATTACAGGAGAATTTTATGAAAACCATTTTTTTGGGATTAACCCCGCTTCTAATCGTTACGATGTTTGCATCAGCGCATGCTCAATCGGCCCCAGCCAATCTCACATGCGAAATTTGTCAGGTCAATCCGACGCCTTCTACTTGCAGATTGCAAATCCAATCACAGGCAGACCAACTCTGTCGGCGGTACGGCTACAAGAGAGGTTCGTCTGTCGTTATGAAACCTGTTTCGACAGTATTCCGACGTGGATTTTGTTACAATAACGAAACTCACGCTGGTGGGAGTATGAATGTCGTCAATATGGAAACTCAATTCGCCTGCCAGTAAGCTTGCATTTCCAGGCAGCTTTTTTATTTAAACAGGCCAACCAAAATGCATACCCATGGATTTTCCATCAAAAACTGTTGGGCAGAACGGAGCTCATATCTTTTTACAGCTTTTTGCCCATCAGATCGCTTTATCATACGGTTCTTTGAGAGGATAGGAGAATTCTCTAACCCAAGCATCTAGTCTCTGCGTCGTCGTTGATAAAATTTAGCTGTTGATGGATCAGATTGGCAATGATTTTCAGTGATTTGTGAGTTTTGCGACTCGTGTGTGAATGACCGAGCAAAGTTTTGCAGATTTTGAACGAGCGGATTTAGTGGACCTGATTTTTTCAGTTCGAGTGAGTAAATCTGCTCATGGAAGCACGTGCAATGTAGAATATTACGAACTCGCATCTAATACAGAAAGTATTCACTTTGTTTAAGTAGATGAAAGCACTATATTGAGAAGTATACTGAGACTAGCTTTTTGTTCCTCTCAAATGGGTCTCCATTTCTTACACCAAAGGTATTTTGCGGCTTAATAAATTGGCCACAGCAACTATTTACTGTGGCCGAAAAATATATTCTAACCTAGCCACCGATTTTTGGAATGCAAGAAGCAACGAATGCCGTTTCTCCAACTTTTAGTTGAACACCCGTGTATGCCTGATAAGCCTCTGTTGAAGCGCCGTAATCACCGCTAGTTAAGGTTAAATCTAGTTTCTCGGTCTGGCTGCTACAGGCGCCACCATCAGCAGCGCATGATTTGGCTGAAATTACTACCAGCTTCGTTTTTCCATCCAACACAATTGTTGTCGTTTGTCCTGGAGCAATTTCTTGAGAAGGTGCCCAAGCTATAGTCGCGCCCGTTTTGAGATCAACTTTAGTGAACCAACACTCTGCAGTTTCTGCAAAAGCTGAAGAAGTCGCCAATCCCACAGTTAGGACCAAAATCATTTTTTTCATTAGCTACTCCTTAAGTTAGTTTTGTAATCCGATCATATATAGCTGAATTGTATCTTATTAGAAATTGGAAAAATTTCGAGATGTAAAGATTCACTGGATGTCAAAAATGAAGACAGTAATTTGTGAAAATATGGGTTTTTACAATTGAGTTTTAGTTTATATTATTTGGTCAAAACCCAATAGGTTTAGCTTACGGCGTGGTATCGCTCGGCGAGCCTTTTCGTTTGAACCGTTTTTAATCGATTGCAGGCTGGAACCAGGAAAAAGTTAGTTTTTTGCCCATGAAGGCCCCGTCTTTTTGTTAGTGGCAACAAGGTGATTAAAATACACAGCTTTTACGACCAAAATCTTTGCCTTGGCGTCCTATCTGAGCTGATGTCATTCAGTCGCCAAATAGGATCTGGTATGTAATTTTTAGTAGGTCCCCGTGTTTCAAAGGTACACTTACGCAGGCTTTGTGTTATACGAATTCTCTATGAAAACTCGAAATTCTATCCCTCGTATTTATTCTTTCCAAGACATGAATCTTTCCGTCGATTTGCTTAAAGCATTGCCAAAAATGCAGATTTTAAAACCAACGGATATTCAAGCCCAGGCTATTCCTGCCGGTCTTTCTGGCGCTGATGTCATTGCGGTTGCCCAAACAGGAAGTGGAAAAACATTGGCCTATGCAATCCCCGTTTTGACCGCTATTGAAAA
>JAYVPD010000153.1:0-5528 GCA_043757515.1 Pseudobdellovibrionaceae bacterium | reverse complement strand
CTAACTTGGTATCATTATGCTTCATCGATCCCCCTTGAGCGCCTATCTGATAGGAAACAATCACGAAAAGTATAATAATTAGTTTAGGCATGTTTAACTCTAAACCGAGCCCTTTTATTAGGCCAGTTTAAATTCAGAGGTCTGTGCTCATTTGCCTTCGGACCGAACGTAAACTACCCTACAAAAAACTATGATCTTTTTTGCGCGCTTGATAGTCGTCCGCTTTAGACATCTGCTTGGAAGAGAGTCCATAGGACTCCGTTGTTTTCAAATCAGCCAGAGCCTGAGATATCGATTTGGCTCCCGATAGGGCATCTATATAGCTCTTTATTTTTTTAATTAATTCATCACTAGTATCATGCAAGGCTTCGAACCTAATTTCACCTAGCCCTAATTTTCGCCAGGTTTCTAAAAAGGGCAATGCTGTTTGAGCGCTCGCATTGTACATGGTGTTTCGACACTCATGATCTGGCTTGATCCAGTGGTAATTTCCAAATTGATCCTTCAATTGCACTTTATGCTTTTCACAAGGCTTGCCACAGTCTTTGTAACTCTTGCCTTTACTTAAAAATGCCGCAAACACACAATGTTCCATATGAAAACTAGGCATCGATTGATGTATTGTTACTTCTGCCTTTCGGGCATCCACACGCCTCAACAAGCCTACTGATTGATCCACATTTAAGTCGTAGGACAAACATACGGAGTCCAGTCCATTTTGCGCCAAGTAATTGAATGTTTTGTGATTCGTCACGTTTAAACTAAAATCACCTTTTAATTGGCCATTGAAAGGCAGGATCGTCTTGTAATATTGAAGCGCCCCTAAATTCCGTACCAAAATAAAGTCCGGATTTAATGCGTGTATAACTTTCAAATTTACGTATTCTTGAGGCTTTAAAATCCGCGTGGTCGCAATTCCGATTTTTATTTGAACACCTCTAATTTTTTCAACAGAACTTTTGTAATCACGGCCAAACTCAAAGTCCAAGCACACTGCTTGAATTTCATCAATTTTAATTGCACCTGCCTCTATCGCGTTTACCAGATCCTGAACCTGATCTTTGTTTCTAAGTAACACGTTGAAACCAATTCGACCTGGGGCAACAGGCAAAATTTCAGTTTCGATGAGCGGATCAGAGAGTAAAACTGCCTTTGAATTTTCAATTTTATTGTCCGAGCGCAGCCGAGCTAGCTCAATAAACAATCTCTGTCGAAGATTTTTAATTTCTTTATGGTTCAAAAATAGAGGTGCGTTTGATTTCAAATTAGTTTTGAAGTCTGCTGGCGACAATCGAAACACTGTATTTGACAAAGATGCAAATTCGTCAAAAAGCAAATCTTCCGAAAGCGGTTTGTTTTGAGCTTTTGAAAGAACTGATTCTGTGCTCATGCTTATTTGAAACCGATCGTCTTTTAAAGTCGCCATCAATGGTTGACCGTCCTTAAGCTCTAATCTCACAGATACGGGAATTTTTTTAAATGTGTTCTTGTCGGTCAACGTTTTTTCAATCTCTTTTTTCTGACTCCTATCATGATTGAAATAAACTTTAGATCCGACAGCATCGCGCTTAATCGCTGTCGAATTAGCAAACTCCACTGTCACTATACCATTTTCCTTTGAAACGGAATAAATGGAAGCTCCATTTATTTGTACGCCTTCAAACCATAACAGGCCATCACCATTCTCAAGATCTATTGCATTGGAGTTTAATTTTATAGCTATAGAACTTTTAAAGGTCGACTCAATGGTCCCGATTTCAACCCCACGATGTGAACTAAACGTGCCATCAACTAATTCTTGATGGTTAACCCCATTTAGCCAACCAGGAAAAAAGCCCCGCGAGTATTCCACTCCCATTTTATTTTTCTCATTTTGAAGTTGTTCAGACTTTAAGGGTTTTTTTTGAGCCGTTCGATTTATGGCCGATCGAAATGATTTGGCAACTTGTGCCACGTACTCGGGTGATTTCAATCGACCCTCGACTTTAAAACTTTTAACACCTAGCTGCATTAACTCGGGAATTTCGGCAATTCCACATAAATCTTTTGGAGATACTAAATACGATTGATCCACTAAATTTCGCTTTTCACCATCTACGATCAAGTCATAGCTAAATCGACAACTTTGTGCACATTGACCGCGATTGGCCGATCGGCCGCCTAAGGTTTCTGACGTAAAACACTGCCCGGAATAAGAAACACAAAGGGCTCCATGGACAAAGACTTCCAGTTCCTTTTTAGTTCGCTCTGCAATGAGTTTTATTTCAGACAACGAATTTTCGCGGCCCAAGACAAATCGGCGAATGTCTAATTTATCCAAGAACTCAATTGCTAAATCGTTGGTGATCGTCATTTGGGTCGATCCATGAATCACTTGTTCTGGACACATTTCTTTTATCAAGCGCACTAGTCCCAAATCTTGTACTATCAGGGCGTCAGGTCTCAGCGGTAATATTTTTTTAATCGCTTCGACAACAAGCGGAAGTTCATTTTCAAAAATAACAATGTTAAACGCTAAATTTACTTTAACGCCATTCAAGTGACACAGTTGAATTATATATTTCAATTCCTCGAATTCAAAATCATAACTTCGTCCCCGGGCATTGAAACCAGGAAAGCCAACATAAATCGCATCGGCACCATTTTGAATGGCCGCTTCCGCCATTTCTTTTTGCCCGACTGGCAGTAAAAGTTCAAAGTCTGAGGCCTTCATTTAAGTTTTTCCTTTAAATACACCTGCGTTGTCCCAAGAATATTTTTAAAAAAATTTTGCACTGCGATTTTTTCTGGAAAATCAGAAATAAGATTATCAAATTGATGAACAATTTCATTTTCACGTTTTGAATCAATAAACGGCAAGCAATCTGTTTTTTTTATTTCCCAGATTTTCAATGTGAGCTGCATTCGTCGTCGAAAAAGGTTAGCCAGTTCAAGGTGAATTCCATCGATTTCAGAACGGAGTTTATCAATTTCCTGCATGACTTCGTTCTACATATTATTAAATATTTACGCAATGATAGCTGCTTTTTTATGTAAAAACGACAGACTGGCTATAAACGCCAGCCTAGTCCCGGTCTTAAACGGCATAAACTACCTTTTTCTCTTATGACTAAAACCTTCACCCCAATGTTTGATACCGGGAAGGCAGCGATATAAAAATGGATGCAATAATCGCCTGGGCATCATTCGTCGCAAATAGTAAAAAAACTCGGCGCCCAAGCCTGCTGGCACCCACAATGGTGGTCGCTCTGTCTGAACTACAAGCAAAATAAGTTCAGCCACTTTTTCAGCTGGAGTGCGTGAGATTCCCATAATTCTAGAAATAAATGGTTTCATATTTTTATAAAATTCAGAGTAATCATCACGTCCATTTTCTGATAATTTTCCTTTTTCAGTGTAGCGCACATTTTTAAAGGATTCAGAATGAATAAAGCCTGGTTGAATTAAAGACACATCAATACCAAATGGCCGCATTTCATACCACAACGCCTCACTAGCACCTTCCAAAGCGGCTTTTGAGGCAGAATACGATGACATAGTAGGCATCGCTAACATTCCACTGACCGAGCTTACATTGATAATTTTGCCGCGGCCTTTTGCCCGCATATTGGGAAGGACCGTTCGGATTAGGCCCATTGGGCCCAAATAATTTGTTGCGATTTGTAGATACTCATCGTCCGATGTCATATGTTCAATTACAGATCGGTACGATATTCCTGCATTGTTAATTAAAATATCGACACCTTCCCACTCAGCAACAATCTTGCTGACCGCGGCTCGCCTGGAATTACTATCTACAATATCTAATTCCATTATTCTTAAATTATCGGCGGCAGGAAACATCTCTTTGAGCTTTGCGACTGACTGAGGTCTCGTCGTTATAACCGTTCTGTAGTGTGGAATTTTTGAAAACAACTTGGCCAGCTCCATTCCAATTCCTGAGGAACAGCCCGTTATCAAAATCACAGGCTTATAAGAATTTGAACGAATTCGTTTAAACCAATAGACATATTTGTAAATCGACATCAAGAGTCTCCTCAGGTAAAAATCTATTCTACTGCGCTTAAAAAGCAAGGGTTGTAAGACCTAATGTCGTGTCCTTGAAGGGTCTCTAGTGAAGAGCCGCAATCCGTCCGTAGTCGCAAGGGTTGATTTCGGGTCTTACTTCATAAAAATAAATTGATGATATCAACTACTTAGATCTGATCGATCCTTAGTCAAGATTCTGTCAGTTCGCTCTCTAGTCCCCTTGCCAGGACACTTTGTTTGGGTTAGAAAACCGAAGCGACTTTTAAACATCTCCAAGGAGCCCCTATGGCAGCGGCATCGGTTTTATTGACTCTCGGAGCGGTGATTTTTTTGTATTTCAAATACAATCCCATGGGACACCACTCACGATTCATGTGGCGCCGTTTTATGAACTGGTTTCCTTTGGGAATGAGCTATGCATTTTTGTACATGGCCCGTTACAATTTAAATGTCGCCAGCAACGCTCTTGGCACCAAAATGTCGATCGCTAGTTTTGGAACTATTTTTGCGGCTGGGACTGTTACCTACGGCTTGTCGTTTTTAATCAATGGACCTCTAGTTGATAAAATAGGAAGTAAAAAAGGAATGTTGCTAGCCACAGGCGGTGCTTCAATTGCAAATATGGCAATGGGTATTGTGACCTATCTTTTTTTGAATGATAAATTAAGTTTAGATATGACGGTAACCTTGTCCCTTCTGTATTCCGTGAATATGTTTTTCCAAAGTTACGGTGCCGTTTCTATTATCAAAAACAAAGCCTATTGGTTTCACGTTCGCGAACGGGGCATTTTTGGAGCTATTTTTGGAACGCTCATTTCTGTCGGTATTTATTTCGCATTTGACTGGAACTCGGCAATTGCTGATTCGGCTAGTGCCGATCCAAAACATCCTGGCGTCGTTTCTGAGTTTTTCAAAAATGTCTTAGGAACTGGCGCCAACGGAATTGATTCGGTTTGGTTTGTATTTTTTATTCCGGCCATTCTTTTGCTTGGTTGGTTTTTACTAGATTATATTCTTGTTAAGGACATGCCGTCACAAGCTGGTCATGTTGATTTTGACACCCACGATGCGTCTTCTGGACTCATGCACATCGAAATTTCTAAAATGGATATGCTTAAAAAAGTTTTTACCAATCCGATCATTATGATGGTGGCTGCCGTCGAATTTACCACGGGAGTCATTCGAAATGGCGTTATGCAATGGTATTTTAAATTTGGAAAAGTCGTCCCGCAAGTGGGCGCCGAATTTTTCCACGACAATTGGGGCTTGATTTTGTGCCTTACTGGAATTGCCGGGGGTTTTGCTGCCGGTCATGTGTCTGACAGATTTTTTCAATCCCGTCGAGGGCCGCCTGTAGCAATCGCCGGCTCGTTGATTTTAGGTGTGGCTGTTTTGATGTATTTTAGTTTGTTAACCTCCCCAATCGTCGTCGGCACCTGCGCCGTTATATTAGGTTTGCTGTCTATTTCAATTCACTCGTTAATGTCGGGAACAGCCGC
>JAYVPD010000152.1:0-21099 GCA_043757515.1 Pseudobdellovibrionaceae bacterium | reverse complement strand
TCTTTTTTCATTTCTCTTTTAAGTAAGTCTTCAATTTTTAAACCGATTTCTGAATGCCCATCGAAAATCGTTCCTAAAGTTTGATTTTCAAATCGCTTTGTAGCTAGTTCATACACTTTTGCAGGCAAGGGAATGTATTGAACACTGACAACCATCGCAGCCACATTTTTCAAATAGTATTTTGAAAATTCTTTCACTTCTGGTTTTTCCAGCGATTTCTGGTTTAAGTACAAAAACACCGGGCGTGACAAAGGCTGGTAGGTTCCATTTTCAACCGTTTCACGGCTTGGCAAGACACCGGGAAGCCATTTGCCACTTTTATCTTTGGCGATAATCGCAAGCGCTTTTAATTTGTTTTTGTTTTCTGCATAGTAGGCCATTGGAATGTATCCTATCGCGTTTTTTTCTTTAGAAATTCCTTGAACCAAGGTGTTGTCATCTTCACTGGCCGTGTAATCCCCGCGCGACGATTTAGCTTTGCCAACAATGGCGTCGGTAAAATAATCGAAAGTCCCTGAATCTGAACCAGCGCCAAATAGTTTAAACGGTTCATCTGGCCATTTTGAATTGATTTGATTCCATTTAGTGATTTTTCCTTGGGCCGAAGGTTCCCACATTTTTTTAAGTTCTTCGACCGTGATTTCTTTTACCCAATCATTTTTTGGATTCACTGCGAGCACTGTCGCATCATACGCGATTGGGATTTCAATAAATTTTATGCCCGCTTTGTTGCAAACGTCTAATTCTTCTTTCAATATTGGTCGGGACGCATCTTGAACATCGGTTTCACCGCGGCAAAATCGCTTAAAACCTCCGCCGGTTCCGCGTTCTCCAACGGTCACTTTGTATTTTGCCTTAAATTCCTTTTGAAATTCTTCGGCGACGGCCTCAGAAATGGGATACACAGTGCTCGATCCGTCTACGCTTACTGTTTGAGAATACGAACGGCCCACAAATACAACAAGCAACAAAGCTGTCAGTCTTAACATCGTTTTATCTCCAAAAATTTTCGAACTCGTATTATGAATTTATAGCGGTAATTAGGGATTTTATCCATTTAGGCATTGTTAGGATTCTGTTAAGGGTATTGCCGGGAAATACCGCTTGAACCAGTTGCTAAAAGCCTGGTAGGTTTTCTACGGTTGTCGCCACGTTTGACAAGTTGGCAGGTTTGTTTTTTATTGGCAGGTTTGCTATTTGTTGGCAAGCCAATTGCTTTACAGTCAGTTCGGGGGATATTTTTGCGTTTTTGGAGCCGTTCTGATCGCAAAAATTCCAAAATGAAATTCAAAACACACTGTTTGACTAAATTTAGGGGGAAAAATGGAACTATCAAATAAAGTTATTGTACTATTGCTGAGTTTTTCGGCGATCAGCTGGGGGCAAAGTGCGCCTAATAGCGCAGTTATTCAAAACGTTCGTATGTCAGGTTCTGGCTGCGAAGAGTCATCAGCGAGTGTAAGCATTTCACCAGATTTGAAGGATTTGTCCTTGCTGTTTGATAAACACGTTGTGGAAATCGGTAACGGCAGCCCAAATACAAAACTAACTACGCAACAAAAAAATTGCCGCGTTGATATTGATATCGCTGTTCCGCGCGGCTGGCAGTACGCATTTAAAAGTGTCGACTACCGCGGTTTCGCAAATCTTCCTTCCAGTGCCTGGGGATTTCATCGGTTAGCGACCATGTCTGCCAACAGCATTATTCCTTCGCTTAGAGAAGTGACACTGCGAGGTCCAGTTAATAGTGATTACACTGTTCACGTTGACACAAATCCAGCTCGCTATGTTTGGTCGACCTGTATCACTGGCGCCCACACTATGACTTTTTATTCGCAATTAGGAGTCAGCTTTTACCCAAAATTAGCAGATCGATCCAACGCAACCGTGAGCATTGATTCCAAAGATTTTAGCATGCGCCAAAGTGTCGGCATGATGTGGCGACAATGTGTTCCTGGTTCAGGCCCGTATCCACCACCGGTTGGACCACGACCACCACGATTTTAATTTTTGAAGTGATTTTTTCCTATCCTAAGAATAAAATCTTAGGATAAGGAAATCACGATGCTTGAGTTTACCTCCCCAATGACTGTCAGCAAAGCGTTTCGCATGTCGTGGGAGTCGCTATTAAATCCCGCAATTATTTTAAGACTGCTTATTCCTGTTGTTTTAACCCTAGCTATTTGCATTTCCATAATTTCTTGGGGCTGGCCACTTGTAACAACCGAGATTGTTCCCTATTTAAATCATTTTAGTTTTATCAAATGGAGTTTTGGAAATTTAGAACGCTGGTTTGGTTTTTCTGTTTTGACTGTATTTGCCATAGCGCTTTTTCTAGCTGCTATTTTTTTTGCAATTTATTTTATTTTGCTCTTGCTGTCGGCTTGGATTTTAGTCCCAATGCTGACACCAACTATTCAGAAACGCTATTTTCCGCAGGTGACTGAAAATTCAGAATTGTCTATTTTTGGAAGTTTTCAAAATTCGATTTCGGCCATACTATATTTTTTAATGTATCTGATCGCACTTTCGCCGATTATTTTGTTTATGCCTGGCGGACAGTTTATCGTGCCTTTTTTATTGAATGCGTATTTAGCCAGACGCACGCTGCCCTATGACGTTCTTCAAAACTATGCCACCGTTGCGGAATTTGAACGCTTTCGCCTTAAGGAAAATAGATCCTTATGGTCCCTTTCCATAATCAGTGGCGCCTTTTTTTATGTTCCAATAGTTAATTTTCTGGCAGCACCTTTAACGGCACTGTCGTTTACATTTTTTTGCTTAGGTAAAATCGCCGAATACCGCGGAAAATAAATCGTATCGGGGTGTCATCCTTGCGATTTTAGTTTGAAAAACGCGATCAGAAACTCTATCGTCCGCTAGAAATAAAATAAGGATGTAAAAAATGAGTATGATGTCGGAATTCAAAGAATTCGCCGTTAAAGGCAGTGCTTTAGATTTAGCTGTAGGTCTGATAATTGGTGCCGAGTTCGGAAAAATCGTAAATTCACTTGTGAACGACGTGATCATGCCTCCTATCGGATTACTAATAGGCGGTATTGATTTCAAAAATCTTTTTGTAACTTTGAAAGAAGGCATGACCGTTCATGGACCGTATGCAACACTAGTCGATGCGCAAAAAGCGGGCGCCATTACTATAAATTTGGGCTTATTTTTTACAACCATATTTTCGTTTGTAATTATCGCATTTGCTGTGTTCATGCTAGTTCGCGCGTTTAACAAGCTACGCAAAACTCCGTAGAGAGCAAATTCCATTTTAAAAAGGTCGCCTTGATTGCGACCTTTCATTTAATTTTATTCCATTGTTTTCTTGGACTGCAAATGCCTACCAAACGCGTTCATTACCACAAGATGAATTTTTGCCTGAGTAAACTTGTAGATAAACCAGGGCAGAGCCGGTTTAAAATTATGAATTGCGGCCAAAACAAATTTTCGATTCAGCACCACGCGAAATTCTAAACGTCCTGGATCTTGCGGTGTTACTAATGCACCACCCGTTAAATACAGAAGCTGACGATCATTGTTACTGCGTTCTTGATTAAATTTTAGCTCTAATAATCTGAGCCGTTTTGTAAATAAACAAAACGTAACTAAAGGACCATTTACTATCACCTTAATCAGTGGAAATAAGAATTTTGGCAGCCACACATTGTATTGGGCCGCCACCCACGAGGCATCCCTATCAGATGGCAGTGGTAAACGTTGGACTGAACGAACTGTTTTACGCTGAGCCATGAATCTAAAAAGCGTCCGCCCAGAAACAGTCTTAAGCGGAATCTTTTTCAAAATATCGGCGTACTGCTTTTTGGAAGGATCGTCTGAAAAAAAATGATCACTACGGGCAACCATCGGATGTTCAAGCGATTCTATCAAAGGATAAACGAGATTTTTTGGAGTGTTCGTAATTAGGCTTACCCATAGTCTAGACAATGTCGGGGTAAAAAACGGCACTGTTAAAAAAAACCGTTTCACTCCCATCGTTTCGCCTGTGACTTTCATCATTTCGATATAAGTAATCGGCTGACATCCAGCGAGGTCGTATATTTTATTAAAACAGCAGACGTCAAGGGCCGATCCCGCAAGAGACTCGACAACAGTTTCTAAATCGACCGGTGTGGTTAAGGTTTGGGTCCACTGTGGACAGACCATAAGTGGCAATCGTTTTACAAGTTTCAGCAAAATTTGAAATGACGATCCGCCTTCACCCAGAATTAAGCCTGCACGAAATACCGTCATTGGAAACCGGTATTGACTAAACGTTTCTTCCACTTCAAGTCGACTTTGCAAATGCAACGACAAAACAGTATTGTCAGGAATTAGTCCGCCCAGATATATCAATTGTTTGGGGCCCGTATTTACAAGAATGCGCGCGAAATTATCAGCAAGCAGTAAATCATAGTCAGCAAACGAACCTTGATCCAGCTGTGCCGTTGGACTCATCGAATGAACTAAATAAAACGCCAAATCAATTTGTTTAGGCATGGCTTGTTCGAGAGATTTTAAAGAAAACAAATCACAGGCTAGCCATTTAATTCTGTAATCATCCGATTTTTGCTCGACTCTAGAGAGTGCCGTGATTTCAGCATTCGGAAATTTAACTAGTAGCTCAGAGATAAGTCGTTTACCTATGAAGCCACTTGCCCCCGCGATTACTATTTTTATTTTTTCATTCATTTTATTGTCTCAACCTATTCAATTCCTATCACATCCAAGTCTTTTTGCCGAATCGTGCTCACATCTTTTGGAATCGATTCCAATATCGCTTCAGAAAGAGATTCAATTAACGCCTCTTTGTAATGGGCACGTTGATACACAAGTCCAATTTCCCGCGCTGGAATGGGCCGTTCAAACGGAATCAGCATCGTTTGACTACCAATGTCTTCCGAGGCTAATTGTGGAATCAACGTGTAGCCGCCATAGGAATTTACTAGGCGCTTTAGGGTTTCAAGACTGCCACTTTCAAATTCGAAATTTCGTTTGGCTTTTTTGTTTTGTTTCATAGCACAAATGTCTAAAACTTGGTTTCTTAAACAATGGCCTTCTTCTAAAAGCCAAACATCGTCTGAATTCAAATTCGAATATTTCATTTTCTTTGTTTTACTTAGATCGCTTTCTATATTCGTTAATACTAAAAAAGGTTCATAGTACAACGGAATTTCGATAATTTTGCTAAGATTCAGTGGCGTTGCTAGAATCCCCACATCTATTTCATCGTTGCCTAATTGTTCAACAATTCGTTTGGTTTGAAGTTCTAGTATTTTCAATTTCAATTCAGGGTAATTTTTTTCTAACACCGGCAACATTCGCGGCAAAAGATAGGGCGCAATTGTTGGAATAACCCCAACCACCAGTTCTCCATGCACCGTTTCCGATTTGTTATCGCTAATAATGCTTTCTATTTTTTTCGCTTCAAATAGAACCGACTGAATTTGATCAATGATTTTTTTGCCTACATCTGTTAGTAAAATAGGCTTTTTAGATCGATCAAAAACAATCACTCCGAGGTCTTCTTCTAGCTTTTGGACCTGCATGCTAAGTGTTGGCTGCGTTACATTACAGGCTTCCGCCGCTTTGGCGAAATGCCCGTGCTTGTACACAGCCCATATATACTCGAGCTGCGTTATGGAAAAATTGACCCGTGATTTCATAGGCTTACCTCGGAAAACTATTAAAAATTAAGCATAATAGATAAAATCTATTAGATCAAAGAAATAATTGATTTTACCTTTTTGTGGAGAATCCGTAAGGTAAAGCAATAAACAAGGTGACCAAATTAAGGTCATCTACAAATTAAGGAGCATTTATGCACACATTGATCAACACGCGAGTTACTGATTTTAAAGTTCAGTCGTATCACAATAACGATTTCAAAACGGTAACTCAAGATGACCTACGCGGAAAATGGTCTATCTTTTTCTTTTACCCTGCTGACTTCACATTTGTTTGCCCAACTGAACTTGGTGACATGGCTGACAAATATGCTGAATTTCAAAAAATGGGCGTAGAGGTGTATTCTGTTTCTACGGATACTCACTTTACTCACAAAGCGTGGCATGACGCTTCTGATACAATCAAAAAAATTAAATACCCAATGTTAGCAGATCCTACTGGTCACCTATCTCGTGCATTTGGCGTGCACATTGAATCTGATGGCATGGCTTATCGTGGCACATTTCTAGTTAATCCAGAAGGCATGATCAAATTGTCAGAAGTTCAAGACAATGGCATTGGCCGCAATGCAAATGAACTGATGAGAAAAGTTCAAGCGGCGCAATACATTGCTAAGAATCCAGGCGAAGTGTGTCCCGCAAAATGGACTCCAGGCGAAAAAACTTTAAAACCAGGATTGGATTTAGTCGGCAAGATCTAATTTTACTTTTTGATAGGCGGCCGTGGGCCGCCCGTCTTTCCTTAGAGGAAATAAAATTTTATTTGAGAGTCTAAAATTGAAACTGAAATAAAATTTTGTAAAAAGCAAATCGCTGTCATTAATATCGCTGAACAAATTTGAATAGTTATCATTTAGCTAGAACACTGGCTAAAAGGAGTTTTTATGGTCGATGATGCAATGAAAGAACAATTGAAAGCAGTTTTCTCTAAACTAGAAGGCAAAATTGACCTAGTTATTGACCTCAGCCAACATTCCGACCAAGGAGAACTATTGAATATGCTTGAAGGCATTGCGGAAACTAGTCCCAATATCACGGTCACAAAAAATCTGGTTCCTGGTATGTCGTCTTTGATTCCAAGATTCAAAATTGCTCGAAATGGCAAGCTCACTGGAATTACATTCTCAGGAATTCCCGGCGGCCATGAATTTACGTCGTTAATTTTGGCGATTTTAAATTCTGATTTTAAAGGTAAAATGCCAGACACTATGCTGACCGAACGTATTCAGCGACTGAAAGGTCCAATCCGACTGCGCACGTTTATCTCACTGACCTGCGAGAATTGCCCAGATGTGGTGCAAGCACTGAATCAAATGTCCATTTTAAATCCCGACATTGAACATGAAATGATCGATGGCGGTTATGCCGAACAGGACGTGAAAACGTTAAATATTCAAGGGGTTCCTAGTGTGATCAATGGCAAAGAATTGATTCATTCTGGTCGAATTACATTTTTAGATTTATTAGTAAAGCTTGAATCCACGTTTGGTACAAACGAAGCTCCAGCCGATCAAGGACCTCGGGACCTTGGTGACTATGATGTTGTCGTTGTCGGCGGCGGACCAGCCGGAGTAGCTGCAGCCATTTACAGTGTTCGCAAAGGCTTAAAAACAGCGTTGATCACTGAAAAAATTGGCGGGCAAGTTCAAGAAACCCGTGGCATCGAAAATTTGATTTCTGTCACATACACAGAAGGCCCGCAATTGGCCGGGCAATTGGCGCAGCATCTAGCCGCCTACCCTGTTCAATTATTAGAAAATCGACGAGTCAAATTTATTCACAAAGACCAATCGCCTAAATTAGTCGAACTTGAATCCAATGAAATTTTGCGCACGAAATCCCTAATTGTGGCAACTGGCGCAAAATGGCGCGAACTGGGAGTTCCAGGGGAACGTGAATACATCGGCCGCGGTGTCGCGTTCTGCCCGCACTGTGATGGACCGTTTTACAAAGGTAAAAAAGTCGCTGTTATCGGCGGCGGTAATTCGGGCGTGGAAGCTGCTATCGATTTAGCGGGCATTGTTCGCGAAGTGGTACTAGTCGAATACAACGATCAATTGAAAGCTGATCAAATTCTAGTTATTAAACTTAAAAAACTGGCTAATGTAAAAATCATTACCAATGCCAAAACAAAACAAGTTCATGGCGACGGCCAAAAAGTTGTAGCAATGGAATTTGAAAACCGCGCCACCAAAGTTTCCGAAAAAGTGGAACTCGATGGCGTCTTTGTTCAAATTGGTCTACTGCCAAACAGTCAGTTTTTAAAAGGGGTCGTCGAGTTGACCCAATACGGAGAAATTATTGTCGATCCCAAGGGCCGAACGTCAGCTAAAGGCATTTATGCTGCCGGCGATGTCACTACGACACCTTACAAACAAATTATCATTGCCATGGGTGAAGGCGCCAAAGCGGGGCTTGCGGCCTTTGAAGATTCGATGTTGGCGTAAAATTAGAATTTCCTGCCGGAATATATAAGACAGGAATTGGTTGGTTTTTTAATTTTGCTAACTGGCATTACGATGAGTCTTCGATACCGGATTGGATTTAAATTCATTTCTTGAAGCCACTGGCCATACATAGCACGAGCTTCAGGTAGTTTTACGCTTTTGGCGGGTTTGTAACTGTAGGGAATGAAATCGTGCTGTTGTTTAACCCACTGAACGCGTGATTCAGCAAGTTCTGCATGCAATACAAAATCCAGGAAGCTGCCCAGTGCTCGTACGGCCCTTCGTTCGATTGGAACATCGTCCACCTTGAAAATTGAACCTATTTTATCGTTTAACACTCGTAGTTTGGAAAAATTTAACTCCTGATTTCTGTAATACAAGAATTGCTTGTTGGGATGATGAATATAAAGTTTATTTTCAATTTCATAAGCTAGGTCCGAAAATGTCGTGATCTCGCCAGATACAATATTTTTAGAAATCTCGCTAATCGCCCGAGTTGGGTCAAAGCCCAGGGCCGACAGCGGTGGTCCTGTATTCCAATTTTTACGAAAAAGGCCCGAGCCAAATTCGGGGTGATTGGCGTTGTCTACAAAATAGTTGAAAAGACTTTTCACATCAAAGCCAAACGCGGACCGCGCGCCCATATTTAAATGGGTAGCCCTTTTAGAATCCGGAAAAAGCCCCACTTCTTTGGCCGAGGCATAAATCAAATCTTCCATCAAAGGTTGCACTTCATAAAGTTCTTGCAAGGCCGAAGGTTTAGTTTGAATTTCCACACACAGTGGATCATGACTAATTTGAAACCACCAGCCACTTGGCAGAATCACGCGTGTTTCTATATCCCATTTGCCTTTTAGACGAAAAAGGCGACACCCCAGAACCACACATTTTTTTTCAATCACAGCGCGCAGCTGTTCGGCAGCAAGAATTTCACGACCGCGAAGCTGGCCCCTTTTTTCAATCGAATCCATTTCAGATATCCAGGAATTTGAAAACTCAAGTTCAGCCCCATGAGTAATTCCGGATTCAATAGCGATTTGACCAAATGCTTTTGAGGCCAGCAATGCCAGGGATAAAAATAAAATAAGGAAAATATTCATTGGGTGACTGTTTCGCAAGAGGGTATTTATAGCACCTCGACGATTGCTTAACCACTGTAGATTTTTAGACAAAAGGACAATTTTAGGAAGAGCCTAGGCTCTAGAACATTCAATGACTTTTTGGATCCCATTCTTATTTAGAACGACCCGGTAGAGATGCATTTGTTTTTCTGTTTCTGTGCCATTTGTTTTTGTAGAATAATTAACTACTGCATAAAAATAATACATCTTGTTTGATGTTTTTCTAGCAAAACGGCCCCGCTGATCCAAAACTGTAATATCCTTCATTGGGTCATCTAAAAATTTCAAATACCGTTGAATATTAATTCTAAGCGTTTCCTGCAAGGAAAGCTGTTTTTCGCGGGCTTTTTCTTTGTTAGTTAAACCTTTGGCAGCAAGTCCATAGATGCGTTTTAAAAAAAGCACGTCTTCAGTCAAATAAGATTCAGCTTCAGACACTGACCCAGTTTTTCGAATCGACAAGACCTCGTCCGGCAAATCACACGTTCGGACCGTTTTCAGCCATTCTTTAATTCGCCCAATGGGCTTGTCTAATCCTTTCTCTGATCCTTTATCTTTACTTCTATCTTTGTCTTTTAATTCATACTCATAATCAGGGACATATTTAGAAATCCGATTATTTAAAAAACTTTTAGCAAGATCTTTGATTCGATCACGCAAAGCATAGAGTCCCATGGCAAAAAATAATAAAGATATCCCTTGCAAGCTTAATTGAAAAAATGCGGGATTGCCAAATTGCTGAATTATGGCAGCAGTAATACCTGCAAAACAAGCAGCCAGAGCCGCTGTTGGTTCTGAAAACTTTTTTAAACTTTGCGATTTTTGTACATCAATAAACATTTTAGACTGAAAAAACTTTTTCATCTGACCCAAGCGGACCAGCAAAAGTTCGCTACTGTCATCGCTTTTTAAATTAGACGGAGTCAAATTGTGTTTCTTTTGAAAATGCACTTCTTTTTTCTGCAATGTCGCTAATTGTAAATGCAATTGCCGCCAGCCATCTACAAATTTGCTTCGCTCGGATTCGGCACTGTTTTTTTGAAAACGCGAAAGCTCAAAATCTATTTTACCTAAGGTTTCAATGAAAACGTGGTGAATATATTCATCTAACAGATGTACGACAGGCGATTGGGTCAACCACTCGGCATCGGTCACGTCCCGAACCCCATTCATAATGTCCGCTAGATCATCCAGTTGGATCGCAATATCGTTAAAAATATCTTCATTATTCACTTGATGACTAATCGAATGAATCAACAGCAGATCCCGCTTTATTTTGCTGGTTCTGGCTTTTAAAGTTTCGCCCACGATGCCGCCCACAACTTGCACTAGTGAGGTCAGGTGGTCCTCGATTTGAACATCAAAGCCAGGCACAGACATCAGGGTTAACAGCCGCTTAATCTCGTCTAGGGCCATTACGGTTTCGCGTGAATCCAAACTTTGATTAAGGGGAATAAACAAACGCTGCCTAGAATAGAAATCACTAAACAGGTCCGCCTTTTCAACCTCACGCATTTGGACGGATTGAGGAAAAAATAGGTAAAAACTTAAATGGGCTTCTTGTTCGACACCCGAAAAGTTAAATAGCGATTTTAATTCTAAATTATGATTATCATGCCGTTTTACAGAAATATCGGCGACTTGAACGTCTGAACCTATGGTGTTTACAAGGAAGTTCTCGATAATTCCCGGTTTGGGCGTGCTTGGATGCTGTGACATCTCACCTTTTGATTCTTCAGTATTTGAACCTTTGATTGGCATCCCATCCTCTATCTGCTTAGAAACCAAGGGCCCCAACCCCGGTTAATGACTTCAAACTTAATTGTCAGGGTTTTGTTAGGATTATGTCAAGACCATACATAATATTGAGTCAGAAATTGATTCAGAAGTTGAGTCACAATTTAACTATGAATTATTTTTAACAACGCTCGCACTTTGGGCGATCGATCAACCGCCCAGGCCTGTCAAAACCATCACGTAGAGTTTGATCCGGCCTGGCGCTTGCTCAACATTCCTTCGAGGCCCCATGAACGTTGTTGTCAAATCCGTTTTATTCACTTTAATAATCGCGCCAATTTTATTATTTGCGCGAACCTCGATCCATCAGATAGACGTCTATTCTGGCGAAGCCACCCTTCATAATGCCGGATATTTTATTCCACCAAATACCCTGGCCGAACTCTATTTTAACTATCAGATTGTAAATCAGTACTTTACGCCGCAAAAAAGCATGAATCCATTTTTAGCAAGCCCTGTGGTTCTTCAAAGTTTCAAACCAATAATCTTGTCCTTAGAAGACTACATAAAAGAAGAAAAAAAAGGCTCGATGATTCAATGTGAAAAGGGTGCTGAAGCCTGCACCCATTCGTTTTTAGACACGAATGGAATCACAGAATTTGAGCTGGCTACAGAAATCGTCAAAGCCTCTTATTGTTTTGGTACAGATCCTTTTATGGTAACGTCTAAAATTCGGCTAGAATCCAGATTTGATATGTCTGCCATATCGTCGACCGGCGCCCTTGGTCTGACTCAGCTTACTACGATTGGAATTAAGGAAATATTGGACCAGCTTGGCCATCGTGGAGCCAAGTTTGCGTTTGTTGAAAACAAAACATTTCTTGTCGATGCAATCGAATGTTATTCCGAGCAAATGATAAGCGATGTTATGAATGATTTCCCGGCTATACAAACCTTTCGCATGGCTAAAACTGGCGAAGAGGACTACACCGGAGATACCATGCAGCTTTTGAAAAACTGGATTTTACCTGCAAAAAACAAAATGAATTTATTTAATAAGCGAAGATTTATTCAACGACAGCTTTTTATGGGACAAATTCTTTTAAAAATCTATCTGGCTTATTCTAAAAAGGTATACCCCAATCAACCGACACTTAAACTCTACAATTCAGCTTTAAAAATGTTTAATGGCGATGTAATTCAAGTAAAATACGCTAAAGATGTAATTAAGTTTTCTCGACCCGGTCCGATCAATTAATTAAAAAGTTTTTTAATTGAAGTTCTGTCCACATTCTTTAGATCAGAATCATCTTCAATTTTTTTCTTCAATTCATCTCTTAGCAAGGTTTCAAGCTCTGGGCCTTTGCTTTTTGAAAAAAGATTTGAGGCTGCCCGTTTGAGAGATAGATCCACAAACGATTTCAAATTTATTTCGATAGCCTTATCTTTTGAATCCAATAAAGCCAGCACAGATGCCAGATTATAAAAAGTCAGCTCATTGGATGAATCAAGTTCAATGGCGCTGACCAGAATCGTTTGTGCTTCTTTATATTTTTTCTTTTTAATCAGTCTCAATGCTTCCACATTTTTTTGTACGGATTTTATTGCCTTTTTACTAACTGGGATAAAAGAAAACGAAGCCTCACCTTCCCCTTCGCAAAAAAGGTAAGTATAGTTTCTAACGATCACTGCTTCTTCAGATTCAACGGTTAGGCAGTCAAAAAAAGTACCATTCCAAAAGGAACTGGGCGGCAAAAGACTGCGTGCCACACTGAGATTAGTTTTCAAATTTTGATCAAACGTTGTAACTTGCATTCGACCCCATTTTAGTTTTCCCTCGGCGTGTTCACTGTACTCTGAAATCGGAGGGTCTATTTTGACCTTATACTTTCCAACGCATAAGTTTTTTTTGCTTGAAGTAAGTTCGAGAGTTTTTGCAAATTGATCTAGCGCAAACAAAATTGATTTTGGATCCGTTTTAGGATGGGCCGCAGTGAATGGGTTTTTACAATTCTCAGCAAAACGCTTTTGCACTGACTCTGAAAATTCGCTTTTAACTTGAGGGCAGGTTATTTGGATCTCTTGCTTTTTTGAGGCATCGGCCCCATCGCCAGCATCATCTAACCTCAAACGGATTTCGCCCATCGGTTTTCCCGATCTATCAAAAAGTTGAAGCATCCCGGTGTAATGATTGTAACCAGGCCCATCATCAAAATGAGCGCTGGATTGCACGCCATAATAAGCTTGCCTGGGACCCGTTAACAACCGTTCTTGATCGGGTTCTTTGCGAAACCCACATTCAGCAAAAACCAATGTGGGGATTAAAACTACGGAATCTATAATCAACAATAGAAATATTTGTTTCATTTACTGATTATACAAAATTAGAGGTCTAAGTATAGCTGTTTGGATTCTCAGCTAGACCGCATAAAAAGGTTAGCTTACTTAGCGGCACACCCGTTAATGGCATTGTCCATCGCTGTTGAGGCAGCTTGAGTTATATAGTACGAGTCATACAATTTCTGAACGCAGCCTAATCCATTTTTACGAACTCGCCCAGCACCTTCGGCTGCTTTAGTTGCCGCTTGTGAGGCATTTAATGTAATATAGTATTTTTCATATATGAATTTAACCATCGCTAATTTATCATGCAGTTTACCATCAGAACTGACCACGGCTTGATCCATTGCCGCAGACGCATTAAGAACAATATAAAATTTTTCATATAAGAATTTTAAAACGTCTAGATCGACGCCGCTCTTGCACGCTTTAACAGCTTTGTCAGCGGCCGCACTTGAATTTAAAACTATATAATATTTTTGATAGGCAAATTCATAACATAAATCAAACGATCCGTTTGAACCCGTATTTCCATTGTCTTGTTCGGTCAGCAATTCAATTACATCTTTCAATTTATCTGCTGCTAGTTTCAAATTCTGATCGGACGCTTCGCTATTGACTGCCGCCGTTTTAACTTGGTTTGCAAGTTTTAAGACTTTGTCAATTTCGGCCTGGCCAGCGAACCCCGATTGCACAACAAAAAGACCACCCAAAAGAACTAATTTTTTAAACATATAAAACCCCTATTTTAAGTAATTAAAAATTGAAACCGAACGATAGTGGATTTAAGGCCAATTTTCTAGAGGGTAAATTTATCACTATAAGGCTTACATAGTTTCAAACCGTTAAATTTTAGGAATACTGTATAATTGCAACCATCTCGACACGATTGACTTAATTTCATTCAGATCTGGATTTTGTTCAATTGAGGTGGCTGGCGTTCCCGCTTTTTCCGCAATTGAATTAATCAATCCAAGCAAAGTCCTGACCTCATGACGTGTTCTACTTAAGGCCTCAGGATTTGAACTTTCCCTTGTGACAATCCGATAATTAAATTCAATGTCAGCGGCTTGCTGCCTAAGCTCGAGTAGTTTAGCTTTAACTTTGTCGTCTTCTAAAAGTCTTTGGTCCTCTAGAAGCTCAATGCTTTCTTTGTTAGTTTGTAAGGCCTTTTTTATTCCATTCAAAATCAAACTGTAATCATTAAGGTCAATAACTTTAACCAGTTGAAGAACCGAATGTAAATCAGCATCCATTTTTGCAACCACTTGTTCACTACTCAACGGTCCAAATTCAGTGGAATAGGCGTGCTGAGATAAAAAGCGATAGAGTTCGTCGTTATTTTTTCGAATAGTTTTTAGTCCATCGTGGGCCGATTTCTCGTTCTGTCGATGGGCCATCATCGAGTCTAAATCCAATTTTGCTAAGCGAAAGCCTTCTTCTGCGGCCGCTAATAAATCGCTGCGTGAATGTCCTAATACTCGATTTCGCCTTAACTCATCGATGGCTTCTCGTTTTTGACGGCGAACAATGTCCATTGCTCTATATTTGAAAGCCAATTGTTTTCCGGCATTCAAAATACGACCTAGTAAATTGGGATCTGAGCTTTCCGTTTCGGAAGTCAGCTGACCAATTGCCGAGTTCATAACGAGTCCTGCTTTTTTGGAAAATATCTGACGAGCTGCTTTGTCTATTGCAACAGCGCTTACCAAAACACTTTCAAGGGAACTTTTTACTAATTGCCTCATATAATCACGTTTTTGTTCATCTGAAATACGGGCCAAAGCGCTGTCTGGTTTACTTAAAATCGTGGACCTTTGATTTTCGGCAGCCAATCTAACCTGGTCAAGATTTTGAAACGACGATTCTGCTAACTGGTCTCGCAGCGTGATTACCTCGGGTTGTAAAAGAAATTTTTCCGCTAATTCAACCGCTGAATATTTTGACCCTTCCGAAGTCAGGGAATATTGAATAAGGCTTTCAAAACTGTCAAAAGTGGATTTAACCATATCAAGTGTTTTTAAGTCCTCTACCTGGCCGACTTCTGCGGCCAAATCAATTGGGCCTTCGGGCCCCTTGGCAAAGGCTTTGTCTAACGATGTCAGCAAACTGGCAACATGGGACTCGGTAAATAGCACACCTTTGGAAATCCAAAAACGCGAAAGTTCTCTTTTGTCTTTTTCATTAATATTTTTCCATGAACGAAAATGCTGATCGATTTGTTCCTGCAAAGAACTGGCGATGGCTTCATCAGCGGCGGTTTTTACCGGGGGTTTTTCAGTTCCCGAGATTAACTTAAGGACACCTAAAATCTGCCTCATTTCCGTGTTGATCGCTTCCATTTCTTCAATAGACTTGATTTTGAGTCGAATTTTTTTATCAAGTTTAGGATGGCTGAGATCAATTTCTAGATCGACCCCATTTATGGTCACAGTCATCCATTTAGGAATCTGTTTATTTTGGTAGTATTTAAATAGTTTTAGCCTAAGAGTTTCAAAATACGCTTCCTGGTCACTTTGTGTACTTGAAAACTTAAACGCTTTTTCAATTTTGACTTGATAGAAATCTTTACAGACGTTCACATCTGCCCTGGCAGCACCTAACAGCAAAAGTATCGGAAAACCCATTTTAAAAATTTGAATAGAGACCTCGCAGCTGTTAGATCTCTATTAGACAGAGCGAGATCGAGGCCATCCCTGCTCAAATATATTTCCTTTGGGAACCTGGTTTAGGTCTTGAAAATGAGGAAAATTGACACCTGTATCAGAATGCGACAGTCAAACCGCTCATTCTTTTGGGGGAACTAAAGTTTTCTTTGGATAAAAGGGGAGTCTAGATAAAATTCTGTCTCGGGCATCGTGCCTTCGGTCACAGCAGGGGATCCGCCATCCATGGCGCTGCTGAGCCGAATTCTATCTAGACTCCCCTTTTACCCAAAGAAAATACTTGAATCGTCAAAAAAAAACGAAAGATCTGAATGAGTAACAAAAGAATTTTATACAGTTCAATGTACAATTCAGTTTTTAAAAATTGCCCACTTAATAGTTCAGGTTCATCGCACAACAATCTTTCGTTAATTAACAATGATAACGTAAATGGTAATGGTAATCGCAAAGTACAATTGTAAAATAGCTTAGATGTGACCCCAAATTTTCTATTTTTACCGCCAACTGGTTGCTGTAATTTTTTTTCAATTCGAGTATTTTCTGTGGATTTGGGATTCTAATTGAAATCCGGCTCAGCAGCGCCAGGGATGGCGGATCCCCTGCTGTGACCGAGGGCATGGATGGCTAGGGGCCCCCGCCCGAGACAGGATTTCAATTAGAATCCCAAATCCACAGAAATCCCCGGAATGAAGTAAAATTTCTACCTATCAAACCGGATATCTATTTGGCCGCAGATACTGAAAAGGAAATTTCGAATTTTTTGCAGGAACTGAACGTATTTCCAGAGCATGGCCAAATGGCCATCACATAGTCGCCGACAGGTAAATATTGATTTCTAACTTTAAGAGGTAAATTAAACACGTAGCTTCCGTCTTTGAATTCTAAATTCGCATATTGAGCAAATCCATAAGGTTGCCCATCTTCGCCAAGTGCCAAGTTTGCATTGTTATTTGTGTCGGCGCCTTTGGAAAATAATTGAAATCCCATTGAAACCGCATTTTTTATTGAATATTGAAGTTGAACAGTCGTCCCTCGCGGGGCAGACGTTTCAAAGGCATTAGGGTCGGTTGCCGATTGGACACCTGTAATAAAACCGCCAAAGTTTAAATCTTTGGTCGCGGCAGGCCCTGATCCTGAATCACCCGTTTCGTTATTACTATTAATTCCATTTACCGCACCGCTCGAAAGCTGCTGGGATGTGGATCCATTTGAATTTGAATCTGCATTTTGACCAAATTTAACATTTGAACAAGCGGCAGCTAAAACTAAAACAGTTAACATTAAAATTATTTTTAAATACGATGCAAATTTCACAAACACCCCCCGGAGCTCAAATACTTTTCCTACAATCCCGGTACCAGGTTTAATCCATTGTAGAGTTTTTGGATGGGTTTTACTGTCGCCAATTAGACGACTTAATTTGAGATTTTCACGAATAACTATTTAGATTCCCGTATAATTTGTATAGAAATACTTCAGGCAACAGTTACTCGGAACTTCGACGTTTCATTTTGATTCAAGTATTTAGCCAAGGCACTTAAAACGACTCAAACCAGTTCGTCATTTTATTGAGAATTGACAATAAAGATTACAATGTTTCAAATTGCTGAAAAGGCTAATTATTAAGGCCTTTCACACAAATTACGATAGATGACAGCAATTAAGATATACGCCCTAATTTGATTCTAAGTCTAGTTAGGACCACCACATTTGGTAAGAGGCCAAATTTTTACCGGTCGCCAATTTGCATTTCTAGTACTTCGCAAGTGGGGGCTCCATGTTTCAAAATAAGAAAAATTATAATGGCATATTTTTGTTTCTATTTCTAATGGTTCTCAGCAATCAATCGTATGCCGGTTGGTTCAGCAACCTTACCTCAACTATAGTTTCAACGACGCTTGGTCTTCCAACGCCGAGTAATGCAATACTATATAGTATTACTACTTCGTTGGGTTTTCTGACCGACTGTCCTTCTGGCAGCGTAGACGGAATAAGAACACAGTGCTTTAGTTCTTCGGAACAGAGTAAACTCAGCCAAGCAGCGGATATTTTAAAGGCTCGACAGTATCAAGTTAATCGTGGCGGTCCAATCGATCCCTACAATCATTTCAAAAGCCACACCTCTAGCTTAATTAATTGGGACAATGCTATGGTTCGCTTAAGCTATTTAGTTGGCTATGCTTCGGGCTGCAATGGTAACAACGTACTAGCTTGCCATGTAGTTGACGGCACCACTTTTTTTACCGCGAATGGATTGTCTCAGGATATTATCTATATCGCTGGGGTATACGTACACGAAGCTGACCACTATAACAAAGTTCACACTTGCGGCGACAGTGCAGACGCCGACACTAGTGGCCCCTACGGATTGGAAGCATTTTACGATATGAGCAACTATTTAAACCCACCTGCTGGGGTCACTGCTGGGCAAGCTTCAATAGCGTATTCTCGGGCCTACGGTATTGCCAATTATCAATTGTGCAATAATACATCAGCTCGGGATCAGGTCCTAAATTATACTAATAGTGTTTCACTTTTAGTTCCAACAACAACGACTGTCCCTCCGACTCGACCTGTAAAATGTGCTACATGCGGTATCCCTTAATAGATGGAGTTTAAATTGAAACTGTCTAAATCGGCTCTAACTTTTTCGTTCATTTTAGGTTTATCAGTGGTTCTGATTTGCGGATACCTTGCAAAAGGACGCCAAAACCAAAAGGAACCAGACACAAATTCAAAATTGCCCTTAGAGTTGAAATCAGACTTACTAGTGAGCTCTTTAAGTCAGTCGTCTCAGCTAGAAACTAAGGCAATGGTAAAATCTGAAAAAAATATCGGTGCCTCTACCGAAGCCCCCGATTTATTAAAAAATTGGGTCGATAGTGGCTTTCAAGGCTCCCGCGATTCTATTTTAGCTGCCGCGAATAAAAATCCAATTGTTTTTATTCACAACGTGAAAGAAATATTAGAAAAAATACCAAGCGACAAAGTGGCATATCTTAACCAGATTTTGGCCCTAGCTATTGATGTCGCAACCGAAGTCAGAAATGAAACGGATCGAAGCCGTCGAAACGAATTTTTTAAAGAAGTAAAAGACATTTTTGAATACGAAATGATTCGTCCCGAGCTTGTTGAATCCACAACACTGAATACCCTTACCGAAGGTCAAAAACACGGCTTAGTCCACACTGGGCAACTTATCGAAAGAAATGGAATCTTTTTTGTTTCCACGTTTCAATCTAAAATTATAGCACTTCAGTTAGCGGCTAGAATCCCTGACCTGGCTGAAAGAAAGACTGTCGCCCAACGAATCCTGGCGGGCACTTACACTCAGCTGGAGCCGTACACTCAAGAATCCATATCGCTTGCCACGCGCGATCTTTTGAATGACTCACTTTAGAGGCCGACATTAAAATCGACGACAGCAAGGCAATTCATTTTAATTCAATTAATTAGTCTGATTCGGGCCATCGATTTCAAAAGCCTCGGCATAGGCTTCTACATTCTGTGGTTGGGCACCGACCAAAGTAAATCGAGGATACCCATCATCGCCTTTTTGGACTTGATAATGGTGAATGGCAAGTCCTGGCTGGGCCGCGCATTGACCGTCTTCGGTGATTTCTAAAACAACTTCCAGTTCTACTGGCAATGAATCATCCACTGATGCTAAAACTTTTTTAAGATCACCAACCGTCATTGCCCGTTTTAATAGGCACGAAATCTCTTCGGCATTGGCACCATTTTCCTGGCGCATGGATTCTGTAATTTCTTCGATTTGTTTTTTTGATAAGTTAAGCATAATTGATTCACTTTTTCCTGTTTAATAAATACGTGTAAATGGTGTCCCCAAACGGACTTGAACCGCTATCGACCGTTTAGGAAACGGTAGCTCTATCCTGTTGAGCTATGGGGACCTTTATTAGACTCTAAATTGATTTTTAGCGTACAGCCCTGGCTGACGCAAGATTTATCTGATTAACCTTTTATAACGCTTCGATTTTTAAACGACTGAAGCTTAGGAATCGTTACAAAAACATAGTCACCACTGCGTTCGCGACCGACTCCTTCTGTGATAATAGGCATATCAAAGGGAAATTCTTCCCGCAGGGTTTGTGCTGATGACGTGCTAACAATTTTGCCATCGTCATTTTCCATTTTTTCATTGAATTGCCGCTGAATAGACACGGACGCTTTGTCTTTTTGAATGGTCACCTGCGTGTTGTCTTTTTCGTGCTCGGGTGCGTAGGCTTTAAGAACATAAAAATGGGCCGTTTCATTCAGTTGGCTGCCCCGATCCTGAACTTTATAAAATGGATCGTCTTCTTTGCCCGCATATTTTGATGATTCTTTCATAAACGAGCGATGTTGCTCAGCCAGTTCTTTAGCAAAATTTTTTGCCTGAATCAGCAAAGACACATGATTGCCAGTTTCATTCTGCTGATAGATCGACTCAAAAGCCCGATGTTGCCCTTTCAATAAATCCTCATTGGCTTTTTTCTTGCCCGCATAGCGCTGCGAATAATCGGTTTCCATATTTTCTTCTTGTTTATCAAAATTTACTTTTTTGCTGGCCAATAATTTTTTATTTTCTTCGTCTAAGCGTTTATCTTTAGTTTCGATTGTCACTTGTTTTTCTTTTATCTTTTTTTCGCCTGTTTGCTCGACGCGTGCGTATTTATTGGTCAAATCTTCACGCAAGGTGTTGGTGGCTTCTTCGCCGCGCAGGCGTTCGCTTTTCACCAGGTCTTCGTTCTGACTTCGGACTTGATTCAAATTCTGTTCTTGTCGTTCTTTCGTTTTAGCAATTTGGTCGCGATATTTTTGAGTCAGCTTTTGATAGTCTTCTGTCGTTTTTGCTTTTTGCCCTTGAAGTTTTTCATTATATTTAACATCTTGATCGCTTAATTTCTTTTTGTAATTCGCACTCACTGAATCCCATTTTTCAGAACGATCTTTTTGGGTGTCATTCAGTTTTTGATTGTAGTCTTCATCGAGTCGCTTGATTTCTTCATGATTTTTAGTAACAATCGTGTGGCGCTGCTCTTCCGCTTTTTCGACTTCCTTTTTTTGCGAGACCTGAATATGATTCACAGCCGCT
>JAYVPD010000151.1:0-21260 GCA_043757515.1 Pseudobdellovibrionaceae bacterium | reverse complement strand
ATTGAATTAAACAAAGAGCTGAATTAAATAGCAGTTCTGTCGCCATCCGGTGGGTCAACTCGCCGAATTGGGTGGGTCAGTTCATCCGAATCGAACAGTCAGCTGCCGCTTTTGAACATAGGCACTGATTGCAATTACCAAAATCTCTACAAGCAGTATGGCTGTTGGTGCTGAGCTATGCGAAAGAAAGGCTGTTGTGATTCGACTGATAGCTACTAAAGCTAGAAATCCAGGAATGAACGAGGCCATGAGTTTTGTGATAAATGATATGTCTAATCGATTCCACAATTGAGCAAATAGTACGTAACCGAAAAACATAGTTACTACGCTTTGGAAAAAAAATAGCAATACCATTTCGCGAGAGATATACATATACTGGAATGGATTAAAATTTTCACCCATAGCCTCGCCAGGTCGGGTGATATTTGCAATTTCAATCCAAGACAATGTTGGATCAAAATATAAAAATAGTCCAAAAAAAGCAGTCAACAAAAAAATGTAGCGTCGATCTATTCTAAAATCGATTTTTCCATTAAAATAAGAAAAAACAAATGACATCATTTTGTTTTAATCCCAAAAAATGTAAGTTTCGAAATATCGTCTTTGGACCAATCAGCAAATCCGATCCAGACCCATTTAGTAAAGGGTTCCTCTGGATTGGTTCGGGCGCGAGCGCGACTACAAAGGCAGTTAGGGGTTCCGGTGTCTTTACAAACCCAGGAAATATTAACGCCGATTGCATCAATTGTAGCTCTTGCTAGCTGCATTCCAAAACTTAAACGTACGGCATCTTGAGCATCGACAGTATTTTTCAGGCAAGTTAATTTGCTCGCTGGGGTTAAGCGTAAATTATTTGTCATTGAGTCCAAGAAAGGGCAACGGGTTTGGTTCGGTAGGCACTCTTCCAAATCTTGTGGCTTGGGCATGAAGTATTCAAATTTTGGCTTTATTTCTGAAGCGAGTCTTCGTTCATAAAGCTTCCACCCAGAGGAGCCGAGGTCGACAGGTGTTTTAAATTTTTCATTCAATGTTTCAAAGGATTCGGGATATTCAAAGCTCGCATAATACGCATCGAAAGCCCAAGCGTAAAGTGCTCCTTCCGGTACCCAAAGAACAAAATCAGGGTTTGTAAAGTTAAACTCACGGGAACAATCGGCGTGCGTAACCTTCAATGAACAGGGTTGAATAGGCTCGATAAAAAGTGGATTGAGTTCGAAAGCAGAGTACAGAATTTGCTGAAATGGAAATACAAAAAGCCGATCGCTTTTTTCAGTCATGAGCGCTTTCAATTTGTTGGACGATTCGTTAAGGCGGCTAAAATTTTCATTCGACATCCATAGTCCCCAAAGAGAATTGTAACTACGATTTTGGATCCCACTTACAGCTAAAATATTATTTCTCATATTGATAAAAGAATCGGTCGAGAAAAAAATAAAAAGGCAGAAAACAAGCGATGCACTAAAACCGACAGTCCATATCCGTCGCGTATTCAGTTTTGAAAAATAATTTACCCCTGTGTGAACTATTAAAAATACTGATAAAATAACAAACGGATAGGCATACGAAAGATGCACTTCATCTGAACGAGAGCTGGCAACTTTAATGGCCGGTATCAACGCGAGGCTCATTCCCCAAAGTGCGAGTGATTTTTTGCGATCAAGAAAAAAAGCAAACAGTGTGGACGTAACTAAAATAACGAACGGATAGTAGTAGTGCGAAGTGCCCAAAGTAAGAGTGGGATACGCAAAACCCATGTCCTTGTATGTGACGGGGGCATTGATTAAAAGTTCTTGGCAATAGCGCCAACCTTCACGACCCAGAACTAAAGCCATTATCCCTAGTCCTAATAATCCTAAGCTCAAAGGTTGGGCGACGGCCCGGAGTCTATTGGTAGAAGAAATCCAACTAAAAATTAACGAAACGGCTAGAACAGGTGCAGCGATAATTCCCGCTTCGCCCGAATAAAAGAAAAGAGGCGCCCAAAACAAATATATCAAATACCGATGTCTTGTTGAAAGATTAGTCATTCCGAGCATTTCAAGGCAAAGGGGAGTGATCAGAAAAAAAGCAGAATAATACCGAAGCCCCCAAAACATGGTTGCATCTAAAGAGGGATGCGCTATCGAAAAAGCACAGATGAGACATATTAAAAAAGCCGCCAAATTTCCAATAAGGGGACGCAGCGACCAACGCAGTAAAAGAAAACAAACCAGGCCTTGGACACAACCCATAACCAGGCGAAGATGAATAAGCTTGCCACCAAGTATGGAAACCACGGCTGATAAAAATCTTAAATAGATAGGACCATAGACACTGGGAAAATCAATATACGGAGCTTGTCCTCTTGCAATAGTACGGGTTAGTTCGAGCCATATGCCTTCGTCTAAAAAGTTTGGCGGCGAAATCCAAAAATAAGCGGCCTGAAACAAAAAAACAGACCCAATGATTACCCATTCGGTACATTCGAAAAATCTATTTTTACTAAGCCGGTTCAAAAAAATCATAACGTGTAAATTCCAAGTTGTTATATCTCGTTTTAGTCTTTGGTCGTATACACTAGGGTGCCGTCAATATTTAGACGATTTTTAAAATTAGTGTCAATGTAGTCTAAAACAGACTTTGCATAGGGATAAACCTGAGCATTTGTACTTATAATATGAGTGTAGTTACGACCCAGGACAAATTCTTTAACGGCCGTTGAAGTTGGCAGGGCATTGAATTCCACGACTAATTGAGGATTGTACCAAGTGAGTGTGTCGAATTCGCCTTCAAGTTCGGCAGAATAGGCATCTCCTAGAAAGAGAACTTTTGCTCGACGCCCATAAGTTAGGTTAATTACTCCGACAGCTCGGCGTAGAGCAAGCGTTTCAAATTGAACCGATTTACTTTGAAAGTGGTCTTCGACGGGAAAGTGGCGAAAAAACCATATAGATGTAGGAAACAAATAAACATTAATCGCAATAATTACCAAAACTAAACTTATAGCTGTTTTTTGCAAAATTTGGATTCGATCAATCCAATAAACCATAAGAAAGGAAGTGAACGGCAGAATTGGATATATATATCTTAAATATCTTTGTTGGGAAAAAACAAAAACGAAAAAAAGAAGACAAGAAAATGCCAAAATAAAAAGCTTTTTATTTTTAGTAAAAAGCGGAATCAAAAAACACAAAGGAAATACTATATTTTGGATTCCAAACGATCCGTTATGTGACTCCAAGAAGTTTGATGATTCCAATGTCAAAGTAAATGGAGTAAGAAAAGTCACTGGTTTTAAATAAAGATGATTAAAGAAGGATTCTATCGGATAAAAAGGGGATTTGAAAAAGGCGTTAAAAAAAGGATAAAACGGGTTTCCTGATATTACATACGAGTAAATGTAGGGCGGACACGAAACTAAAAGCGCAAAAGCAGGTGCCAGTACCAAAGTCTCTTTTGAAATACGATTCGGTTTTTCAACTAACAAAAAATACATGGGAAATGCAATCGGAAAAAACAGAAACGCACTGAATTTAATTTGCGCACAAATTCCCAGCGCAAGACCAAACAGGAGCGATTGCTGGCGATGACTTAACTGGGTTGAATGGGCAAGGATCAGTGCAGTTAGAAAAAAATAAGTTAATGTATTATCTATAAACAAGGTAACTGACTCTAAGCCAACCAATGGCGTTGATGCAAATAGGAGACAGGCTAAAAAAGCTATTCGATTTGATTTAAAGAGTGAGCCAAAATAAAATAAATTTAAAAGAATTAAAATATAGAAATTAAAATTGATCAGCTTGGTCGCTGTTTCACCACTTAAAATATATCCAAGAGTATAAATCCAATCAGCCCCAGCGGCCATCAATGCGGGTGCAAATCGTCGAAAATCAATCTGTAAACCATGGTTTACGCTGACGTGACTTGGCAGCATCAAATGAGTTGTGAGTCCATCAAAACTTTTTTCTGGCGAAACTGCGTAGATAATCTGAAATAAGAGGATGAAGAAAAAAATGTGAATCAGAACATAATCCAGGTTGTTAAAAGGTAATGTCCACGAATTCGTTTTAAATTTATTTTTAAAGACGGAAACAAGATCGTACTGTTTTAGACCAATGGGAATACCCAGCAAAATTATGTAAACAAAGTTGTAGTTGACTCTAAAATGAACCAAAAAGGTCATCACGAAAATAATTACAGAAAATCCAACGAACAATGAAATCAAACCCATGAAGAAGTCGATTTTTTTAGGCTTTAAAAAAATTAATCCTATGCAAAATGCAGAAAGATTCATGAAAAAAATCGTAATCAGAGGACCCGCGCCGCAAAATAATGAAAAAAACGCAAGAAAAAAAAGCGACGAATAGACTATTCTATTTTTTGTCTTTGAAAGAATTCCAACGACGCCGAAATAGAATACGAGCATGAGGAGAAAATTGTATAAGGAATCTGGATTCCAAAACGTAAATGGTGAAAGGATAATATTTTCAATAAACGATTGAAACATCAATTAGTACCTATGGTTGAACTTCTTATATTTCGTGATAGTAATGGTAAAGCTTTGCCGGGGCTATCGGAGTGTTGATCAAACGAAATTTTGCACAGCGCGAAATAGGCTTATATTGGGTTTCGTCTGTAATGATGCTAATTTCGCGATCAAGGTTGTAATTAGAGGGTGGTTCATGGGCATATTATTGATGAGCTTAGATCTTGAAGATGCACGCCTGCATTCTGTTGACGGTCAGAAGTACCCGTCAAGGGTCGATAATAATACCGAAAAAGTAATACAGTTTTTAAAAAAAAGAAGTTGGCCTTGTACGTTCTTTACTGTTGGCAATATCTTTGAAAATCATTCAGATTTAGTAAAATTGGTAATTCAGGAAGGCTTTGAGGTTGCTTGGCATTCTTCTCAACATGAGGACGTAGCGGCTATGTCCGAGGATGCTTTTTATGCCGACTTGATGGAAGCTCAAGAAACGGCTTCGAAATTTGGTATAACAATGACAGGCTACCGTGCCCCCACTTTCTCGGTCACACCGGATGTTGGATGGTTTCATCCAGTATTAAAAAGAGCGGGCTTTACTTATTCATCGTCGATTCTGCCAGCTAAAAACCCGTTGTTTGGATGGCCTAACTATGGTGAAAATCCGCGTTTACAAAACGGAGTTGTGGAGATTCCTATGCCATTAGTGGATCTGAAATTTTTGAAAATTCCATTTGGTGGGGTTTATCTTAGGACTTTGCCAAGCATGGTATTCAAATATGCGATTAAGTTTCAAAAAGGGCCCGAAGCGGGAATTGCGACCTACATGCATCCTTATGATTTTGATGTCGATCAAGAGCGTTATACACACGGTGGCATCAACAAAAGTAAGTTTTACAATTTTTTGATGTACTACAATCGATCTAAAATGTTTGAACGTGTAGAAAAATTAGCCATGGCGTGTTCGGGATCAGTCTCCGATTACAAAAGTTACAGTCAGGCATTTCTGAACAAACTGCAAAACTAATTAAATTTTTACAATTTCAGAAATTTGTCTCGCTTTATATCCTTCTAGCCACTCTATATCCGAATTTCTAGATACCGTAGTATTTTTTTTGTAGCCTTCAAGGTTTTCTTTTGTAATAGGAAGTTTTATTTTCAGAATTTGTCCGATAAAAACCACGAATTCGAAACAGAATATCGGCAGGCGCAAAAATAGAAAGGGCTTTCCCGCTGAACATTTAATAGCTCGGGCTAAATCGACTTGGGTAGTATACTCAGAATTGAACACATTGAACTCTTTTTTCTCAGGAGCTTTTTCAATGATGTCTTTAATAAATAGACTCAGATCTTTGGCGTCTACAAATGAGATTGGTGCATTTTGGAAGCCTATTATAGGCACTATAGGATAGCCCAAAATACTTTTATAAAGATCTTGAAAAAGACCGCCTTGACCGATTACAAGGCCAGGTCGAACGACAAAATGATGGCGTTTAATAAACTCATTTTCAAGTTCAAATTTAATGCGACCGTAGGTGCTAGGTGCCTCGCTGAATGCAGAAAACGAGGAAATATAAATTGATTTTATTTTCGAGTGTTGATCCAGGTTGCTGAGTAGAATCCGGTAGCCTTCACGATTATTGGCCTCGCTCTTTACGTCGTGTGCACAGAATACTATCCAATTGATCGTCCCTAATATTTCGGAAGGAATAGGTTGTCCTAGCGCCCAGGAAAAAACGGTATAGTCTGCTTCTGTTGACAAGGCACTTCGCTGTAGGCCTAAAATATCATGTTGAAATGCTCTCAACGTTGAAATTATATTTTTACCAACGAACGAAGACGAGCCAACAACTAAAACTCTCATGAGGGGTCCAAATGTTTTCGTTGTATACCTTCGGCGATGCGCATTGCATTCGCCATGATCGTAAATGTATGATTTTTTGCTGGTAGCTCGGGGAAGTTTGCAGCGTCAGCTATAAACACCCTGTTCGTTTGATTTAATCGTCCGTTCGGATGGCATTCGTATTTGGTAGTTGGGTTCGTTTTCATAGGCAGCATGCCTGCATAGTGAAATGAATTGCCTGGCGTAGGGAATTGAACCAGCGGCATCGCGCTCAATAGGCCAATTTTTCTAAACTGGCTAATAAGTTGTTTCTCTGCTTTACTAGATGCCCTGTTTTTGTATACCAATTTTAAGTCTTTGCCGTCTAGTGATAGATAGTTTTGATCATTTGCAGAGTCCGGGTAGAAAATTTGGCAAATGATCAAGGCTGGGAGCATCAGCTTGGCAGCTTTGATCATGACATCAGTGCTCAGAGGTAAACTGTAGAGTAAATCACTGATTAAGACACTACCGATATTGTAAAGCGAGATCTGCAAAGGAAGTCTTTCTTTTTCGCGCAGTTTTACTAAGGTCATTGGACTGCCGATTACATTTTCAGGATGCCAGCTAAGGCCTAGCATTTTGGGATATAGAAAAGGAACGTAGCTAATGTTATTGTCTAGCAAAGGCAGGCGGGTCGTTTGGTCGTTATTGGATTGCAACACGCATTTGGCCGTGTTGAGTGCGCCCATGGCCAGTATTAAAGTTTTTCCATGAAACAATTGCGTCTGTTTTGATTTTAAGTTTAACGCTTTGACTTCGACATGATTTGTCATTTCGTTAAAGGATTGAATATGCATGCCAGTAACATAGGTGATTTTATGCTCTTCCCGTAATTCTTGAATGGTAAATGCCGGTGTGTATATCGATGGATTGTGACTTAAATAGTAATCCAAGCCCTTAGCTGTGTAGTTCTTATACGCCAGGCGGGGGTGACCTAAATAATATCCAGCCTCATTGAATGTTTTTTGTTTTTTCAAGTAGCGACTGTATATGTTATCCAGTTGATGCGTTTTCTTAATTGCAGGCAAAAGTTTTTCGGTTGTTCCGTAAAAACGAGTCAAATGATCATCGCAACCAGAAATTCCTATGTCCTCGGTTAGCCGATCGTAGTATTGATTCAGGTCATCGGCGTTAAATGGAAATTTTTCTAATTCGTTATCTTGGAACCGATAGCAACCTGCGCCCCAGGCATTACCTAGCCCACCAGTTGCAAAACTCTGTTGAGCGTTGAAACCATCTTCTTTAATTTTAGATTCTGAGGTCCCTTCGACGACGTATCTCATGAAAGGGGATTTCAGTTTGGGTGACATATAGTCGGTAAATATACTAGATAGAGACTCAAATTGATCGCCAACTAATATTGGTTCACCTTGCTGGGTATTTTTTTTCAAATCATAATAATTAGGGATGGAATCAGAATATTTAAATTTAGGCTCATTTCCTACATCGAGCATAAGAATATTTTTAGTTTTTAACTGTTTGGCCGCCCAAGCTCCGGCAGCTCCAGAACCGACAATTATCACATCATAGATAGTCATTGAAATAGATCTTTATAAAAATATTTAATTTCATTGTTAGCAGGTTCCCAGCCGTACAATTTCGTCATCTTAGCGTAAGAGCCCACAATAGTTTTTGTTTCAGCTGAACGAAGGCGATTCTTTTCGGTGACAAATTCAACGTCAGTACGGCTGAGATATTTGGCAAAATGTTTCGCAAGTTCGATAAGATGATATGACTTTCCAGCGCAAACATTTATAATTTCAAAAGCAGAATCAACCCTATCTGAATTCAGAATAGACTCAAAGGCTAAAACAAGATCGGGAATTGTGCCAATATCACGAAATAGGTCTAGGTCTCCAACGAAAACCTGGTGTTCATTCGATCTCAATTCTTTAATTTGGTGATACAAAGACGGGATTAAAAAATCCGTACTTTGTGTAATATGCGCATGATTAAACAAGCGCAAAACAGTTGCTTTTAGATTATTGCGTTTTGAAAAGCCCTCAACAATCGACTCGGCCTGAATTTTGGTTTCACCGTAAATATTTTTAATAAGTATCGGTGTATTTTCCGTAATAGCATCTCCGCCAGTGGGCAATGCATACACATGGGCTGTGCTCGGAAAAATAATATGTGGGCGTTTTTTTTGCGTTTGGTCTTTGAGGGCCTCAAGTAGCAACGAGGTTCCTAAAACATTGACAGAGTATGCCAGTTTAGGATCACGCTCGCAAATCACCGGTGAACTGATGGCTGCTAAGTGAATGACAAAGTCCCATCCTTCGGATGTTGAAACTTGAGATTTAAGAGAGGTGTAATCAAGCAAATTGCCTTCAAATACTTTAACGGAATGACCTTTCGATCTAAAAGATCGAACTAAATTAGTTCCGATAAATCCAGAGCCACCGGTGATAAAAATATTTTTTGGGGTTGTCATTTTTAGTCGCGAAGTTGCAAGTTATTCACTTGGTTCTTTACTAGCTTCATGTCGGCATCGACCATCATTTTTACCAGGCCTTTGAAATCCGTCTTTGGTTCCCAGTTAAGTACTTTTTTCGCTTTGCTATAGTCTCCAATCAGTAAATCCACTTCAGCCGGTCGCATGAATTTTTCATCAAATTTTACGTATTTTTTCCAGTCAAGATCAGCCTGAGAAAATGCCAGTTCGATAAATTCTTGAACGGTGTGAGTCTGGTTTGTCGCGATTACAAAATCATCGGGTTGATCCTGTTGCAGCATTAGCCACATCGCCTCTACGTAATCTCCAGCAAAACCCCAATCCCGTTTAGCATCGATGTTTCCCATTCTGAGCTCAGTAGCTACGCCATGTTTAATCTGTGCTACATTGTAGGATATTTTACGAGTTACAAATTCAACTCCGCGGCGTGGTGACTCGTGATTAAATAAAATACCACTGGATGCATGCAAACCGAATGATTCACGATAATTTACAGTTATCCAGTGACCATATAGTTTTGCAACTCCATAAGGAGAACGTGGGTAAAATGAAGTGTTCTCTTTTTGTGGAACACTTTGAACCTTACCAAACATTTCTGAACTTGATGCTTGATAGAAACGGGCTTTTGGAGCCACTTTTTTCATTGCCTCTAGAACCCGGGTAACAGCAGTTCCTGTAAATTCTGATGTAAGTACGGGTTGATTCCAAGATGTTTGTACAAAACTCTGAGCTGCTAAATTGTAGATTTCATCAGGATTTGAAATTTCCATAGCCGCCATCAGAGATGTTTGGTCAAGTAGGTCACCAGGTAAAAGTTCTACTTTGGAAAGAATATGCTCAATACGCGAAGTCACAGCATTGCTTGAACGTCGAGTAAGTCCGTAGACTTTATATCCTTTGGTTAAAAGTAATTCGGCCAAATAGGATCCATCTTGGCCTGTAATCCCAGTAATCAACGCTTTTTTCATGTCATCTCCCGAAAAGCCAGATTCTATTTAAACGCTGCTTTTGTGTCAACGGCTATGCAATTGTTGAGAGAATTATCACTTAGAGTAGTTTTTGCAGGGAAACAGTGGGTTCTTTGCTAATATCAAAGCTAATGAAATTTAGCACTAATTGAAATCCCAAAATAATTGGCAATGCCGCTAGCATGATACCGCCACTAGGAGTAAGGGTGTTTTTTAGAAATGAATCGATCCAGGTGTAGCCGCCATAAATGAGTCCAAAAGTAAGCAAAGTAATCCCGAAAACAAGCTCGATGGAGGCAATATTTAGGTCTAAAATAAAATATTGGTAGAATAGGCGTTTTAGGAAGTTTCGCAGATGTTTTCCAGCAAACTCGGTAGTTATATTTGAGATTTTTAAATTACTCACTTCATCTTCATATCGACTTTCCATCGGAATATCAATTACCACGGCTTTTGCTAGGCCGAGCCTAAAAAGCAAGTCGGATTCAAAAAAATACCGTTCGCTAATTTTATCGAGTTCTAGCTCTTTTAGAATTTTTATATTGATGGCCGTGTAGCCATTTGTTGGGTCAAAAATTTTCCAATAACCTGTCGATATCTTTGATATCAAAGAAAGACAGGCATTTCCAAAAATACGGATTCTAGGCATTTTTTTAACGTGGTTAATGCGAGTGAAACGATTTCCTTTAGTATAATCAGCAAATCCCGAAACTATGGGGCTAATGAATTTAGGTATAAGCGCCGGATCCATTTGGCCATCGCCATCGATTTTGATAGCGATATCCATTGAGTCTTTAATAGATTCCCGATAACCATGCATTACCGCACCACCGACGCCTAAATTTAAAGAATTAAATAGCACTTTAACCCTAACGTCCGTGCAATTTTGCTTTACGAATTCACCAGTTTTTTCAGGACATTGATCGTCGACAACGTAAATATTGGAAACCACAGGCCCAACATTTTGAATGACCTGCAAAATATGCTTTTTGCATTTATATGTGGGTATCACGACCGATATTTTTGGTTCATTTAAAATCATTGATTTGCCTTCGATTATTACAAAGTATTTTCATAACTATGGAAAAGCAACTCGGAAAATTGAACGGTTCTACTCTAAATACAAAATGGCGCGGTGCCAATAATGCCTCTGAGATTAAATTATTATTGTCTTAGCCGACCCGGCTCAAATATGGTCCAATAGCGGAATAAAAAAGGATATATGAAACGTTCAAAAGCGGGTTTTTTAAGCAGTATTTACCGGGGGCATTGGATCCAAAAGTTTGTCGCTGTTTTTAGGCGGAAATTGGTAAAATTTCTAAAAGAAGAAACTAAAGAAGGTAGCTTATCCTATGGATTCAAGGCCTCTGTTTATGCGGCGACTTTAAATGAAAAATTGAGTTCGGTCCTATCGAATGTCCCATCCGATGTTCCTCATCGACATTATGCTCCTTTCTATACTGAAAAATTGATAATTGAGGCAATCGAAAATGATCGATCGCTGGAAAAAGCAATTGTTGATTTGGCAGAACTAGAGAGCCATTTAGAATTGGCAAAACGAAATAAAAAAAATACTCCCAATAAAGTGTCTTCAATTCTATTCGTTACATCGATGTTTCCATCTTTGGATCATGGTGGTGGGTTAAAGGTTTTTGACACTATTCAAGAGCTTGTGGCTTTGGGATATAAAGTGTCACTTTATTCCATGTTTCACCAGTCTGTTGATGAAAAATCGTGTCAGGAACTTTTACCCAGCTTGACTCAAGTCAGACTTGTTAATCCAGAGTTTTTTAATCTGGATGATTTTACGGGCTGGTTAAATGAAAAAAATCTTAATTTTGATTTGGCCCACTATGTATGGCCGCACGCGAGTTTGTTGATTCCCAAAGATCATGCCCGGATTAAATGCCATGTTTTTGATTTTATCGAGACAACGGCCAGACGATGTATTATGGGCATTGAAGTTATGCTGCAAAATAAAGAGTTCAAACATCTAGGAAAAATGATGTTTGAACTTATTGAATGCTTTTCACTTGAGGCACGCGCATGTGCATTGGCTGATAAGTTTATTTGTACTACGGATAAAGACAGTGAATTCAGCAGAGATTTATATAAAATTCCAGCGCCGTATGTTGTACAAATTGGTGTGTCTAGACATGCTATTCTTCAGCCCCTTAAAGATGAACATTTCATAAATATAAAAAGCAAACCTATGTCGGCTGGATTTATTGGAAACTATAACCATTACCCTAATGTTGATGGTGTCGAGTGGTATCTGGATAATGTACACGCTAAAATATTGGCGAAAGTTCCTGACTACACATTCCGGGTGATCGGATTTGGCTTGCCTAGCACATTAATAGAAAAGTACAAGGATCACCCCTCTATTATTTTTGTTGGGGCCGTAGATAGCGTGATCGAAGCATTAAAACCATTGTCTGTTTGCGTGGCGCCGCTGATTTCTGGTGCTGGTTTTCGCGTCAAATTGAATCAATTTTCAATTCTTGCAAAACCCACGGTCTCTACTACAATAGGCGCTTGTGGCATGCCCTATGTAAATGGCAAATCGATTTTTATTACAGATGACCCTGAAGAGTTCGCTGACGATGTTGCCAATTTATTGCAAGATAGCCGATTGAACACCGACGTTGGGCAACGAGCCTACGAGGTGGTTGAGAAGAACTATTTTTGGGAACCTCATATCAAAAAGTTAGTCCACGCCTATGAGAATTAATACAGTTTATGTTGTGTACCTGCAGTTTACAGGGGCGCATTTTTCATTAGCCTATGATGTCATGATGTCTAAGGTTCTATCTAAAATCGAGTACGGAGACTGGCGATGGCTTACTGTGGATAATTCGATTTCAGCGGATGTCGAAATTATAAAGGATCGCCACTTTCATCTAATATCTGGTGACAACTCGGCTCGAGAATTTTCTGGATTTGACAAAGGTGTTAAGTATTTGAATCGTTTAAATCCTAAACCAAATGATTTAGTGATATTTGCAAACGATACATTTCATCGATCTTATGGAGCTGAGTACTTGGATTCTGTAACCAAAGATAAAATTGAAAAGAATATATTAGCAAACGGAATGCTTGGCTACGTTGATAGTTTTCCGCAACCAGTAAAGGGCTTCGACCATAGTTTTTCATCATGGGTACGAACTAGTTTTTTTATGCAGAATTATTCGCTTGTAAATAAATTGATCCCTTTTTCTATCCCAACGGATAGAGGTTTGATTTTTGGCGATTCAATTGCCGAATTTTTTAAATCGAATGATATATTAAGCGAAAATTATAAATCCTACTTGAAAACGTGGCTATTTGATGACAGTTCTCAAAATTCAGATTTTAAAGAATCCTGGCATTCTAAAGAAACGCTTAATGAAACTAATTTTAGGAAACTACAGGAAAAATGTTGGTGTATTTTGTGCGAACAAAATCTATCGGCCCGGACCCAAGATTTGGGAATTGCCGTTTTAAATATTAACCAGAAGTGATAAATTCAATGCAGCAATTGAAATCTAGTTTTATCAAAAATAGTAGCAAGACGATTTTAGCGCTTTTATCAGGAACTATTTTGCTTGGTTTGTTTAATTCTCTATTTTTTAACACGGCTGTGTATTCAAGGCTTCTTTTGCCAGACTCTGCCGCAGGTCAAGTCATGTTAATGATCAACGCCGAGCGGACTCGTGTTGCCGTAAACGCGGCCAATAGCACTGCTATTCTTTTTGGAGACTCTCGCTTGGCAGAGGGATTTTCCGCCAAGACCGCAAATGTCGAAGCCATACCGAAAGGTCTAGAGGTTGTTAATGCGGCTATCCCATCAACGACGCCACGCTGTTGGTATTATTTTCTAAATAAATTGGATCCGAGTAATGAAAAGTACGACTATATAGCCTTAGGAATACCAAGTCTATCAAAGCTAAGTTCCGATGATTTACAGGACCGAATATTGGATTTGGATTATATTGCGCCCATTGCGGGGCTGCAGGATATACCACAAATTATGGATTCTTTTTCTACGATGGAATCCAAAGCCAATACATTTCGTTATTTAGCACTCAAAGGCTTTGTATATAAATATGATTTGCAAGATTTCCTGGCGCGGCCAAGGGCGCGATTTAAGTTTGTTTTAAATCCGTATCAAAGCGTGGGATGGTCGCACAACTATGAATACCCAGGTCGTCCCGAATCATTGGCGGGCGTGACGTGGGATCAGGCGACTCAGAAAGTTAACTATCCCGCAGATTTTACGAAAGAGAAGCGCGATTTTATTGAAAAATACATCGATATAGTAAGGCAAACACCTAATATTCGTAATTTGAACTACTATGTTTACTGGTTAAGTAGGATTTTAAAGAAATATGAAAATACGAAAACACGAGTCATTGTTTTTCAAATGCCTTCGGGCCCATTGCCAACAACGGATAAGAACGCAGCAATCTTTCCTGAAATTGAAGGATTGAAGCAAACATATTCGCATTTGACTGTTCTGCCGGCTGGCGAATTTAGGAACCTTGAAGCCCCCGAGCTATTTTTTGACTACTTACATTTAAACTCAGCAGGACGACAAAAATTGTCCAAAGATTTGACGGGGGCAATTTTGGCGATTCACCAAATTGCGATAAAGGAATAGAGATTAAAAATGTTATTTAATACTTTTCCTTATTGGATCTTTTTTATTCTCACAGCCATCTTTTTTTATTCAGTCCCTTTTAAATGGGGAAAATGGGTTTTATTCATATCCAGCTGTGTTTTTTATATGTTCTGGAACCCTTATTTTATATTGTTGCTGGCTAGTATAATTTTGCTGGATTACTACGCGGGAATTCTGATCGAAAATGCTCATGGTAGTAGACGTTTTCATTGGTTATTGATTAGTTTAATCGCCAATTTAGGAATATTAGCGTTTTTTAAATATTATAATTTTTTTGTATCTAATATTGAATCGGTTATGGAAATACCTCCGGGTACGTATGCTCTGCATATCATTCTTCCCTTAGGGATAAGTTTTCATACATTTCAGAGCATGTCCTATACGATTGATGTCTATCGTGGAAATGGCAAAGCTTCGCGCAGCCTTTTAGATTTTTCTTTATTTGTTATGTTTTTCCCGCAGCTGGTGGCTGGGCCAATTGTTCGGGCAAAAACGTTCTTTCCTGAGCTTGAAAATTGGACCGTTCCTTCGGAAGCCTTTATTGTTCGAGGTGTCTCGTTAATTTTTATCGGATTAATTAAAAAAGCAATTTTTGCAGATCATTTTGCCTTAATATCAGATGCCTATTTTAATAATCTTTTCGCAAATCCTGGTTTTTCGGCAGCAGTAGCTGGCGTAGTCGCATTTTCGATGCAAATATTTTTTGATTTTTCGGGTTACACTGATGTTGCCCGCGGATGTGCTTATCTATTAGGTTGGGATTTTCCGATAAACTTTGCGCGGCCATATTTATCACAAAATATCACAGAGTTTTGGCGACGTTGGCATATTTCGTTGTCATCTTGGCTACGTGACTATTTGTATATTTCTTTAGGTGGCAATCGCGGTGGGGTTTTTAAAACGTATCGAAATCTTTTTATCACCATGGTTTTGGGTAGATTCTGGCACGGAGCCAGTTGGAATTTTTTAATCTGGGGCGCCTTTCATGGGGCAATGTTGACGTTTCATCGTTTAGTTCAGGGTTTCTACAATATGACCAGTTTAACTGGTTTCACGCATAGCAAGGTATTTGGTCCTATAAAAATAGTTTTTACTTTTGCAATTGTTAGTCTTGGTTGGATTTTTTTTAGGGCAGCTACCTTTGGAGATAGTGTTTTTGTGTTTAAGAATATTTTCAACAATGCTTCTGAACTGGCAAACGTGGTTGCACCATCCCTTTGGCATTCCGGTGCAACGTTTATGCTTTTATTTTCGATTGTATTTTCGGTGTTAGAAGAAAACTATTCGATAGTTGAGCGATTTAATCAAGCGTCGCTAGCTATAAAAATATCGGGGTATACGATCTGTTTAATAATATTACAAATTTTCTCGTACAGTAAAAAAGATATTCCATTTATATATTTTCAATTCTAGAAGCCACAATGGGATGAAAAACGGAAAGCGTGAAAAAGATGAGTCAAATTACATTTACTGAATTGGATGGTGTCGGAGCTGTGACGACGGATCATTCGAAATTTATTTCTACTTCAGATTCCCCCGCGCTTAAATTTAATTATAAATTTGAAATCGGAAAACGCTATCGCATAGTTGGTAAATTGTTTCATGCCGATTATTGTTTTCCTCAGCCGACTTTAAGATTTTTCGACACAAATACAAAAAAAATGCGGTTTGTTGCTTTTTTCTATAATTCTAATAAAAATAAATTCGATTTAGTTTTTAGAGTAGAGAATCCTGACGAAGTTATTACCATACTGCCATTTTTCCAAAAAGGATCTTTTGAATTTCAAAATATAACAATTCAAGAAATTTCTGATTTGAGCTTTAGGTTTTTTAAAATAAAAATTAAAATTCGACCTTATTTTAGTTTTTTCGAGTATCGGTTTCGATTGATTTTATTAGTTTTTTATTATCTTAAAAAAACCGGACTAAAGAGTACCATTTATCGCATTCTTGAAAAATTTAAGCGAAGTTATCGAATTTGGATTTTGTTTTTTGATCGCAATGACTTTCTAGATCGCATGCGAACGCGAAAAATGCTGGGTCATCTAAAACAGACTCCCATGATTTCTATTGTTATGCCGGTATATAACGTAGATAAACGTTATCTTGTTAAGGCTTTGGACTCTGTTCGAAATCAGATTTATCAAAACTGGGAACTCTGCATTGCAGATGATTGCTCTACCTTGGATTATATTCGACCTTATTTAGAAAAAGTAGCAGCACAGGAGCCGCGAATAAAAATTGTTTTTAGGGAGAAGAATGGCCATATTTCCGAGGCTACAAATTCTGCTTTAACGATTGCTACTGGCGAGTTTATTGCTTTGATGGATCATGATGATTTAATGGTGGACTCCGCGTTGGTGTATGTCGCGGCCGCAATTGAAAAAAATCCGGGCTGCGCATTGATCTATACAGACGAAGATAAAATTAGCGAAACCGGTCGACGTTTTTCACCATTCTTTAAGCCAGACTGGAGTCCGGATTTATTTTTTTCTATGAATATTTTGACTCATTTGAATGTTTTTAAAGCTGATCAAGTTAGAAAGATGGGTGGATTTCGTAAAGGTTATGAAGGCAGCCAAGACTATGATTTTTGTTTACGTTACCTTGAAATGATAAAAGATGATCAGGTTGTACATATTCCACGAATACTTTATCACTGGCGAGCTATCGAAGGATCTGTCGCTTTAGATTCGCGAGAAAAACAGTATGCTCACGACGCGGCTAGAAGGGCTATTCGCGAACATCATGAACGTAAAGGCCAAAAAGTGAGCGTAGGGTCTGGGTATGGGCCCCTTCACCGTGTGATCTATGAGTATAACAAGGCTGATAATAAAGTTAGCATCGTCATTTGCACTCGCGATGCGAAGAGCATCTTGAAAATATGTATCGACAGTATTATTCAAAAAACGTCCTATCCCAATTATGAAATCATCGTGGTTGATAATGGCAGTAAAGATAAAGAGACGTTTGAATACTTTGAGTCCTTGAAGACACTTGGTATTGTTAAAACAGTTCGTATTGATTTGCCTTTCAATTATTCGCTCTTAAATAATGAAGGAGTAAAACTGGCGACGGGCAATATTGTATGCTTTTTAAACAATGATATTGAGGTCATTTCCCCAAATTGGTTGGAAGAGTTAGTAATGCATGCTCAGCGACCAGAAATCGGTGCAGTCGGTGCGAAGTTGCATTATCCAAGTGGAGGCATTCAGCACTTCGGAATCGTCACTGGATTGATGGGTGGCGTAGCAGGGCATCCATTTAAGCATTTTGCTTCGGGTACGGACGGCTATTTTGGACGGATGCGCGTTGTCGGCAATGTATCGGCAGTTACGGGTGCTTGCTTGGTTATGCGAAAAGATGTCTTTGAAAAGGTAGGCGGATTCGATGCTGAGTTTCTTCCAATTGCCTATAACGATGTAGATCTATGCTTAAAAGTTTTAAAATTAAATTTAAGGATCGTCGTGACTCCTTTTGCCGAATTGGTTCATCATGAATCGTTAACAAGGGGTATAGAAGATACACCAGAGAAGATTGAGCGTTTGATTAAGGAGCAAGAATTAATGAAAAAGCGTTGGGGATCATTTCTAAAAGATCGGTATTACAATCAGAATTTGACGCTGAATTCGGAAAACTACGGCCTAGCGTGGCCGCCAGTGCAAAGCTAACAAACCTAATTAATTGCGAATTTGACCTATTTTATCAATTGATACTTTACGAGTCTGATTTTTCTAAAATAGCCCAAAACTCGTTTGACCCAAAGTTCGTTTCAAAAACATTTAGGACCTTCATTTTAGTCAATTTCATATGGAACAATAGGTCCACAATTTTTGAAAGACTGTCTGGTGTAAAGTACCATGCGTGAACATCAACATATTCATTATTGGATTGGCGCCAAACTTCAATGGCCTCAAGAACTTTAGCGGGTAAAATAGTGGCTTCATGATTTTGAAATTTAGTTTGCCAATGGAGGGTGGGGTCGTTGTGGGTCGTCAAGCATTTGTGTTCGATAATACTCTTTAAAGAATGAATCTTTTTTTCAGTGAAGTGCGCTTCTAAAACATCGGCAATGGTTGAACTAGCAATATTTCTATCAAAACAAAAACGTTTATCTGGTATCAAAGCGTAAAACTTGCCGTTTTTAGAGAGGATCTTTTCAATTTGATTAAGATGCATTACTAAATCTGGCTGGTGTTCAATGTTGTGGCTGCTAACTACACTATCAAAATAAATTGGAATGGATTCAAGCCCACCTGAACCTAGCTTAAAATCAATTACTGGAACAGTATCTGGATTCTTTCCAATAGATATCGCTCTTTTTTGAAGTTCCGCTTGATCTAAGACATCGCAAAAACGGACATTTGGCCCCGACATTAGCGGTGATGCAAAAGGCCCAATTTCAAGTACTAATCCATTTTTTGGAATTAGATTCAAAAAATCTAATCGTGAGCTTATTTGCCGCCCTCGAGCAAAGTTTTGGTTTGGCGCCCGAATTTGGCCCATTTCAGAGAGCAGAATTCTGGCGGTTTTTACACCAGCTTCAAAAGCAAAAAACTTTTCTTTCAGTTTAGAATTAAAATTAAAACAAAGAAAAAATGAGTCTTTAAAAAGTTTTAGTACTCGTTTTGTGTGATTTATTATTTTCATCTAAGTTGTTCTATTATAGTCATCTTGATACCTAATGATGTCGTCTTCGCCAAAATATTCACCGGTTTGAATTTCAATGAATTCTAAGGTGTCTTTCCCCGTGTTTCGAATACGGTGTTTCGCTTTCGTAGGAATTTTGACATAAGTGCCGTTTTTTACAGGTATAATCTGATCATTCAATACAACTTCGCCTTGTCCATGTGTAATAACCCAATGTTCTTCACGTTTATTGTGGGATTGATAAGAAATCTGCTGACCTATATTTACATGAATTACCTTAGACTTGAAATTTTCTTGTTCTCTTAAGATTTCGTAGCGGCCCCACGGACGGTCTTCAAATGTGTGTTCCTTGATTGCTCGATGATCTATTTTTTTCAAATTATCGACGATATCTTTTACATTTTGAGTAAGGCCTTTTTGCGAAATAAGTAGCGCATCGGCAGTATCGACAACGATCAAATTATGTATACCGATAAATGCGTAGATTTTGTTTTTTAAACCTTGTGTAAAATTATTGCTAGACATTACTTCGACAGGGACGAAATCAGTTTTTCGATTGTTAAACATGCCCGCAACGGCGTCCCAAGAGCCAACGTCGCTCCATCCAATATCACATGGAATGCAGCGCAATTCCTTGGCGCTAAGTTTTTCCATAATTGCGTAGTCGATACTTATATTCGGGAATTTTTCGTAAATGGATTTTAGTTCGCTAATACCAATGGAAGTTTTCTGTATATGGGCAGCAACATTCCACACATCAGGGCATTTAGATTTAAAGTGGGCAATCATTGTCGAAACTTTAAATACAAAAATCCCAGCGTTCCAAAAATAACTACCTGATTTGATGTAAGCTGACGCGGCTTCTAAAGTAGGTTTTTCTTTAAAGGAAAGCACGTCTGCGGACTCGTTTAGTTTATTTGCGCTGGTGTTGATGTAGCCATAACCAGTCGAGGGAAAAGAAGGCTTTATGCCTAGAGTGACGATGACACCTTTTTTTGCTTCGACTGTGGCTTTTTCAATGATGCTGATAAAGCCAGGTTCATTGTCAATCATATGATCAGAGGGGAATATGCCGACGATTTCTTCGCCCTGGTTATTTAATTCTAAATGGCGGCACAAGTAGGCAATAGCTGGAGCGGTATTTTTTGCCATAGGTTCATATAATACTTGGGCTTTAGATTCAGCAGACTGAATATTTTTTTCAGTTAGGGCCTTTAGATCAGAGTTAGTTAATACCAGTGTATTACCAAGTTTTTCGGCACGTTTTAAACTCAAAGTTTGAAGTGATTCATCGAAAAGTTCGCAAAATTGTTTGGGCATTTTAACACGTGAAACAGGCCATAGGCGGGTGCCGCTGCCTCCTGAAATAACCACTGGAATCATATATCCCCCGTAAGTTGAGATAGTAGCCAAATCGATTTGAAAGTCTAGGTATTTCAAATTAAAGGCGCTGTACTATACTCCTTTTTTCCAAACATTCAACTGGATATTTCTTCTTTATACAAATGTCCCTGATTATTACAGGATCGGATTAAGCCTTTGATTTATAGGGGGAAAATCCGTATACCTGATTGAATGAACATATCAGAATTTTTGACCAAAGACTTTGACCCGACCGTTCGTTCTAAAGGTTATAGCTTCTATATTCGTAAGCAATTCAAATTGCTAGAAATTGGCAACGAAGCTGTTAAATCTGAAGTCTACGGCGTTCACAAATACAACGTGAACCTTAATTTTGATCCCACTAAGCAAAGCCTGCTTTTTCAGTGTACCTGTAACCAATTCAAACAAGGTTTTAATTGTCCCCATATCTGGGCCAGCGTCTTGGCAGTTGAAAAGAACACAAAGACGGATGAGTTCACATCTAAGATATTCTATTTTTACCAGCAGAAAAAGCAAAACGTTGAAACTGAGGTTGCTGAATCAAAAATGACTCCAGTGACTGGCGGTAACTCCACAGATCCGTATTGGAAAAGATCGTTAGATCGAGCACGCGAGACGTTTGACAACAAGAACGTTGTGACCAAGTACCGTTCTGCTTCAGCTGATTTTTTGAAAAAAGGATTCTATGTTTTAGATATTCCTTCTAGCCTGAGTTATCGCCAATTCGTATTGCACTTTCGTATTCAAGAGCGCAAATACAACGGAGAATTTGGTTTCATTAAAAAAGCCGATCT
>JAYVPD010000150.1:0-5605 GCA_043757515.1 Pseudobdellovibrionaceae bacterium | reverse complement strand
ATTGTCTTTGCTCATTTAGCCCTCTCCTCTTATATCTTAGCTTACTTTTTCGTCAGATTTTAAAAAAAGTAAAATTAAGACTTTCATCTAATGTTTCCATTCTACTTAGCGAAAGAGGTGCCAACCATATTGGAATAGGTTTGAATGGGGCTAGTTTTGCTATATGAAAGTTAGTCAGGTGAATACTTCTCGAATGACATAGTCTTTTATCGTCTCTTTATTAGAATGTCTCAAAATAAAACGATTAATCATTGCAAGGTTTTTAAGGGACTTTAAAGCTTTTTTACTAGGAACGATTTTAAATTGGCTTTTTGATTATCCAACTCGAAATCTAAAGATGGCAGGATGGTGTGAATTTCAATCGGTGGAGCCATTGCTATTTTTTGCGCGTCAACTATGGCCCTACGTAAATCTGCAAGGAAGAACCCGTCGAATTGCGTGCTGACCAAAAGTTGCCCCTTATCAGTCAAACAGGAAAACAGGTTTTGCAAAAGTGGTCCAAAATCTTTTTCAGCTCGAAAAACAGATTTTTCTCGACGTAAAAAAGTGGGCGTATCACAAATGATAAGATCAAACTTTATGTTTTTGGCTGCACAGTTTTCAATATAGGCTATACTGTCGCGACAAAGAAATTTTATAGATTCTGAATTCAATTCATTTATATTAACGTTTTTTTTCGCCCATTCTAGAGCCGCTTTGTTACTTTCAACCAAAGTGATTTCACGAGCACCGGCAATGGCCGCTGAAACGGCGTAACCGCCACTGTATCCAAATAAATTTAAAACAGATAGACCGTTTGCATTGTTTTGAACCCAATTTCTTTGAAGACGCTGATTTAAAACCACACCAGTAGACAATCCCGATTCAGACCTTATTTCAATTTTTGCTCCGTTTTCAGGCGCAATCCACGAAGACGAAACCATCTTGTCATCTAATTGAATTTTTCGCTTGTCTGCCACCACATATACAATAATGGACTTTCCCAATATCTTGGACAACTGACGGAATTTATTTTCTTCAATTTGAATCCATTTGGGCCGGTACCAGTTGAGTATCAATGCCTGACCATAGTCATCCAATGTATAGCCAGGCACCTCTGAACCATTCTTATTGTGCACTAGGCGGTAACATTTATCTGAATTGGGGTCTCGCTGAAATAAACGACATCGCCTATCTATTTCAAATAGCGCTATGACAAGTTCAGGATCGTTAAGCCACTCTAAATTATCAAAGTACAAAGGAGGATTAGATTTAACAACGATGCCATTTGGAAATTGAATTTCCCGATTATGTAAACAAAGGAATGGAAAGTCCCAGCCTTCATATTTTGAGTCCCCCAAAATCGATAATCCCGCAGCCTGAGCGTGAAGTCGAATTTGATGATTACGACCAGTGTGAGGACTAGCTTGCCACAACGAGAAGGAACCTTTTGTGGACAACCAAATCAAATCGGTCGTTGCATCTAGCTCTTTGCCTTTATGCACGATTGGTTTTGAAATAATTAAATGTTCGGATTTTGAAATATTTTTTGTAATAAAAAGGTACGTTTTTTTAACTTCTTTATTTAGAAAAAATGCTGCATATTTTTTAGCAGAATCCATCGACTTTCCAAAAATCATCACACCGGTAGTGGTTTGATCAAGTCTATGAATTATATGTAGCTTTTTGCCGAGTTGCTTTTCGTAAATTTCTATTAAACCATCTTGAATAGCCGCGCCGTGTTCTGCTTTTGAATCATTCGTATGAGCGTTTAAACCATAAGGTTTATCTATCGCAATGATATCTTCGTCTTCAAATAGAACTGATAATAGCGGATCCGGTAGCCTTAAAAAATTCATTAATGGCGGGTGCTCTTCGCATCTACATATTCATCGTATGTTATATGATTATCATACACGATGGTTGTGTCGATTTCGATTATTCGATTGGCCACTGTTTGAATAAATTCATGATCATGCGACGTAAATATCACGTTGCCTTTAAATCTCTTAACGCCTTCATTGACAGCTGAAATACTTTCTAAATCTAAATGGGCCGTGGGTCCATCCAAGATTAAAACATTGGCGCCTGAAAGCATCATTTTTGAAAACATGCAGCGAACCTTCTCGCCGCCCGAAAGTACCGTTGGCTTTTTTAAAGCGTCATTGCCGCTAAAAAGCATTTTTCCTAAAAATCCGCGCAGAAAAGATTCGTCTTTGTCTGTCGAATACTGCCTTAACCAATCTACCAAGGTGGATTCGTCGCCAGAAAAATATTTCGAATTGTCAGTAGGAAAGTAATTTACCGAAGTGGTGATTCCCCAAGCAAAGGATCCCGAATCCGCAGCAACATCACCCGCTATAATATCCATGAGCAAAGTCTTTGCTAAATCGTTTCGCCCCATCAAAGCAATTTTATCGCCTTTTTGTGCCGAAAAACTAATATTTTTCAATACGACTTCGCCGTTAATTGATTTTGTCAAATTTTGAACTGTTAAAACATCATTGCCAATTTCACGTTTAATATCGAATCCAACAAAAGGCTGTTTTCTGGACGAGGCCGGCATATCACTAAACGTTAATTTTTCTAATTGTTTTTGCCGAGACGATGCCTGTCGTGATTTAGACGCATTCGCGCTAAAGCGGGCGATGAAACTTTTTAATTCTTCCGCTTTGTCTGAACTCTTTTTGTTTTGATCAGACAATAGTCTTTGGCTCAATTCGCTCGCCTGTCGCCAAAAATCGTAATTTCCTGTGTATGTCGTAATTTTTGTATAGTCTATGTCAGCCATATGGGTACATACCTTATTCAAAAAATAGCGATCATGGGAAATAACGATAACTGTGTTTTCAAAGTTTAATAAAAAATCTTCTAACCAACGAATAGCATAAATATCCAAGTGATTTGTCGGTTCATCCAGTAACAATATATCTGGTTTTCCAAACAGTGCTTGTGCCAAAAGTACTTTGACTTTGTCACCGCTCGTAATCTCTTTCATTTGTTTTTCATGCGTTTCAACGGCGATCCCTAAATCAGCCAGCATTTTACCCGCTTCTGATTCTGCTTCCCAGCCGTTGAGTTCAGTAAATTCCATTTCTAAATCAGACGCCCGAATGCCATCAGCTTCCGAGAAATCCGGTTTTGCATACAAACGATCTTTTTCTTCCATTATTTTAAATAGCTTTTCATTTCCCATCATTACAGTTTTAATAACTGTGTGATCATCATACGCGTAATGATCTTGCTTTAGAGCAGAAAGTCTTAAGTTAGATGGAATAATAATTTCGCCCGAAGTCGGCTCGAGTTCTTTAGATAAGATTTTAAAAAAGGTAGTCTTACCCGCGCCATTGGCTCCAATAAGTCCATAACAATTGCCTGGCGTAAATTTGACATTTACGTCCTCAAAAAGTTTTCGACCACCAAAACTCAAACTCACATTACTTGTGCTAATCATAGCTTAGTTACTCCTAAAAACAGACCGATTGCGAAAGACTAGTTTGTACTTGAAAATCTTGGGAATGACAACTGGGGGTGGGGAAATTCTATAGGCTGCTTGGGGGGAGACCGAATCTTGGGTTTTTTGAGTTTCATTAAAAAGGTTTCTGGGTGTGAGTTGGCCCAAGGATTTAGCGGGAAGTTCCTCTTTGGATAAATAGAACACGGCCCTCCTGGCCTCACCAGCTTAATACGCCCTCCAGGCGCGCTGGATGTTCTATTTATCCAAAGAGGAACTTCCCGCTAAATCCTCGGGTATCTTCGAGAGTTTTTTCTTGAAATCAAAAAATCAGTTTGGTGTTAGCCAGCCTATAAAATTTACACCGCTTCAATAGTTTGTAACCAGAGAACTCTAGTTCAAATTTGAATTTTTGTATTTCAATTTAGAGCAAAAAGGTTATTGAATCTCTGTTATTGAAGGGCTTTTATGGTTTGGATTATTTCTGAGTCCAGGCCTTGTTCGTAGTCTGTGCGGGCGGGGTAAAGGGTTTTGTCTGCGCTTACGCCTTGGGCTTCGATTTGGAATCCTTTTTTTGATTCGTAATAGGCTTCTGGTATGGATAGTTTTACTACGTGGCCCCAAATGTGGGAGATGTCGTACCATATTCCCACTAGCAGTTCACCGGCTGAGGTTGATCCGTAAATGGGGACGGACTGAATTTCTCTGAAGGCTAGTGCTACCCATTCTGATGTTGATTTGGAATAGGCATCAATTAAAACAGCTTCTGGTTTTGGAAAACAGGTTTTATTTTCGAATGTTTTTAATGCCACAGAATCGAATTTGCTTAGTGTATTGATTTGGTAGTCGTCTTCTAAGTTGTCTTCAAAAAATCCGGTTCGGCCTAGATTGTGGGTTTTTTTCATGTAACCGACAATTGTGGGCTGGCACATAAATGCGCTTAGTAGCCGCAAGCCTGCCACGAAATTGCCGCCGTTATTTCCGCGTAAATCGATGATTACCCTATCTGTTTTTTTAAGTTCTGATTTAATTTTTTTTATTTTTTCGTCGCCGAAATACTGGCTTTTAAAAGACTCAATTGAAAGAACTTTAAAACCTTGGGTTTTCGTGACGGCCATGTCCCTTTGGATGGACAGCTCTTCCGGTTTTAAGTCGACTTGAAACGATTTGTTTTTTCTAATTATTTTTAATGGGCCTTTCCAACGATTGAGTTCGTAGGAACTTAGCGTTTCATTTTTTTCAAGAGCGATTCGATCACCTCGTTGCAATCCCCTTTTTTGTCCCTGACTTTTTGGGTACACGCGGGTAATAACTAATTCTCCGTCTATAAAGCGAGCTTCGATTCCATTTTCAAAGTCTGTGTCGGTCCATATAGCTTCGCTTTCTTTTTGACTAAAGAGTTCCAAATGGGAAATTTTTAATTCATCCAAAATGGCATTACCAAGTTTTAGTTGCCTATCAAGCGGTGCATTTTCAGAATACAGTTTTCGAGCTTGTTTTGAGCATTCTTGAAGCCAATCTTTTAGATTTTTATTTACAGGCACGATTCTAACATAAACAAAACGGCAGGTTTGAACTATCGAATTGTCATTTCTGTTGTAGTTTTTTATTACTGGAAAAAAAATTCCTAAAATAAGAACGATCACAGCAAATGCTTTAAAGAAATAACTAACAGGCATAAAATATTCTGGGGCCCGACAGGCCCCAGAAACAAAATCTATTTGCTATTCAAGACTATTGGCCAGCTGCATTGCTGACCAGAGAATATTAAGCGGCTTGTGCCACTTTTTTCTTACGAGCCTGCGAAGGATCGATTTGGTATTGTTTTACTTTTCTATATAGAGTTGCTCGACCGATACCTAATGCTTTCGCAGCTTCTGTCAAATTACCCTTGTATTGGCTGATTGCATTTTCAATAGCCTTCGCTTCGATATCGTCCATTTTCTGAACTTTCGAATCTGAACTTGGCGTTGGGAAAGGTAACACATTGTTCGTGTTAAAGTTAGGAGCCAGACTTCCCATTCCTGCACTCAACGTAGGTAGATTAGCACCTAGTTGTTGTCTAAAGCTTGGGTTCTCCAAACTCGACCGCCATTGTTCCGGCGTATACACTTGGAACTCAACATCGTGAGTTTCCCAATATTTTTTTGCCGTTTCAACCGTGTCACTGTT
>JAYVPD010000149.1:0-21828 GCA_043757515.1 Pseudobdellovibrionaceae bacterium | reverse complement strand
TTCTCCAAACTCGACCGCCATTGTTCCGGCGTATACACTTGGAACTCAACATCGTGAGTTTCCCAATATTTTTTTGCCGTTTCAACCGTGTCACTGTTGTCACTTACCAAAATCAAGTATGTCTTAGACATATTCCTCCCCCTTATGCATCTGTATGATACAAAATTAATCGACGTACCCTGTATCGGTGATTCATTTAGGGAATTTAGGGTTTTTTTCAATTTATTTTGGGACGATTTAAATAGAATTGCAGGGGATTTGAGACTGGTACTGTAAACTTGTTTTACATTTTTTAAAGGAATCGGTGATTAAAATAGACTCAATATTGGCCCCCATTGATAGGTGGCAGTAAAAATAGCGCTCATTTGATTGATGTCATTTTGATCTGATTTATAATTGCCCAACCCAACTGCTAAATTTAAATCTTGGTAAGGGAAACGATAGATACCGTACAAACTAGAAAAACGCCGGTTTCCTTCTGAAATTTCTCCATTTGTACCCATTAAACCTACAACTTGATTTTGATCTAATTTATACCCTACGACCCATGATGTTTCTAAAAAATGATGCATCCCCGGCGACACTTCAAAAAACTCATACTCAAGGCCAATCAATTGCGAACTAGATTCTGTTCGAATTTCCCTCCAAATTATGTTTCCTATGAAAATGAATTCTTTGAGAGCACCAAGTAATTTTATCGAATAATCCGTGCGTTCTATTTTTCCTTTGCACTCAACGTCGGAACAGGCCAAACCGGAGATTTTTAAAAATCGATGGGTAATTCCCTTTTGCACTTCAAAGATGATAGGTGCAATCGGCGCAATCTGTAAAAAACCTGCGTAAGTGGGGCTACCACCGGCTTTAGCTCCAAACCGAAGATAACCATACATCGGATCATGTACTTTTCTTTCACCCCAAAGAAGTTGATCATAGTTAGCTGTGATCTGAAGGTTACCGACCGTTGGCAGACTCCGGGCTTTGGCATCAATAGAATAATTTAATTCTGCTTTTATAAAAAAACTAACAACCAGGCATAGTACGAATATATATTTTGAAATATTTTTTATCACCATATTCAAATTCAATCATCTTTAGATCAACCTTGTAAATCTATTTTCTGCAATCCATATCAATTTAGCTGTACCCAATGAATCATCCATTGAATTTTTCTATTTTTTTACCTTAAGTGGTTTAAGAAATTTTTCTATTGATTTAAGATCTATGTTGTTTTTCGACGACGTTTTGAACGTTGAGCCATTGAACTCAAGATTTAATTTAAATGAGAAATTTAATTTCATTTTGGCCTCACAGTCGTAATTGGCCGATGATTTTGGTCTGTTTTTTCCACCACTGCCTTTAATTTCAATTTCTAAAGGATTCACTTTTGAAATGGAAAACGTTTCTGGAGTCAATTCATAGCAATAGCCATTTCTTAATGTACCACCAGCCGTGTTGCCACCGAACTCGATATCTTTCAATATTTGCGTATCGACTAGCTGCCCATCTGCACTAAATGAAAGCTGTGAAAACCAAGACACGAAGGTTCCGCCGTGCATATCGCCTTCTAAACAAAGGAGCTCTGTTTTTTTTGCATTCGTTAAATAAGGAATACACCTGGCGAGGGATTCAGAACCCCCATAGTAAATTCGCTTCCACTTATTTTCAATTTTTTGCATGAGAGCGACTCCCCCAAATCCGACGGCGTGGGGTTCACAGCCTCGCAGTGACACGATGACTTCTGGTTTTCCACTTCCTGAAAAGCTGCCGAAATAGGTAGCTTCCATTTCAAAATTTTCTTTTGATCCCGTGAACGCTGTGAAGGATGGGCATTTAGAGCAAGCCCAAAGTTCTTTTTCAGAAGGCTTATTTTTATTAATTATTTTTGAATTGCTGTCGCAGATATCAGCCAATAGACTATCGCCCTTTGGCTCAGGCTCCAGGGCCATAGCTCTGATGGATAAAACTAATAAAGCACAAAATAGAATCTTGAATTTAAACATCGTCTATTTCTTCCTTCTTTTTGGAAACACTAAGAAAGTTTCAAACGTGTCGATGACAGTGTCAATAATCAGCAGTCATTTACAAAAAAGTCTAGACTCAAAAAAGAAAGCCCCTTAAATTCAAGTTTCAGCTTTTTAAAACTGTGACGTCTTGAATTTAAGGGGCTTTCTTTGCCATCTAGTAAAAGATAGATATTTCTATCTTCGGCCTGATTTAATCTTTAATTGTAATTTTGAAATCAAATGAACAGCCATTTTTTCTTGGACTTTGCACATTTTCAATTCATCTCGGCGGTAAGATCGCTGTGACGGTGTTAACGTACCTGTTTCAAGTTCCATTTCATAATCTAATTTAGAAGATCGGATGCCTTCTAGTTCTTTAGTTTGCTGCTTAAATAATTTAGTCACTCCGCTTAAGGGAGCCACTTCGATCCACTCTTCTTTATTTCTATACCAGCTTACCATTCGCAAAAATCGCGCTTTGTTTTTAGCTAGTGTAAATTTTGGGAATTGAGTCTCAGTCAGTTCTAAAATGTTATCAATTTCATCTAGGTTGACATTGTCTTCTTCGTCTTCGCCTAACAATTGACCTTTTAACATTTCCTGGCTTAACGCTGGATCGTCAAATTCTAAGTCAAAAGCACTTTTAACTTTACCTTGGCCTTCTTCGTCGTCTTCGCCCTCGGTATCTACTTCGGATTCTAATTCCATGTCTTTTTGGAATTCTGTCCCGCCGCCATCAACATTAGATTCGTACATATCAATACTCATATATCCAACCTCCCCAGATTTTCGATACATCTTCATAGCCTAAAAACCAAAATGACACAAGATGGAAAGACCGAAAAATGTCACAATGAAAAGGTTTTAGACAAACGCCCTCCTAACCTGTTGATCTGTTGCCTCAAATATCTCCAATAGAAATTTTTTCAACCTGGCACCCCCCTTGCTCTGATTTGAGGGTGAAGCGATTTTTTTAAAGAGAATGTTACAGTGAAGGAGTGCCTATGAAATCACTACTATTATTCAGTCTAGCAACGCTACTATCCAGCGTATTGCTGATATCTTGCAATAATAAGGATGAGGGTAACAAAGACAATGAGCTCAACCAGGCTCGCCAAGCTTACAACCGCTGTGTTTCGCTAAAAGGGCAATCCTACTGCAACTCGGCAAAGGCCGGGAGCTTAGCCTCCATGACAGAATTTTACGGCCAAAGCGCTTATTACAACTTTTACGGAGCTTCTAATTACCTGGCGATGAATCCAAACGCAGTCACTTATTCAGCCGATCAGCTTAATGGGTATTTTGAAAACTATTTACGAACGAACTCAAAATCAGATATTTTATTGATGAGCAATCGATGGTTTCAGATGTCTTCAGAGATTGGAACTGTCAATTCTCTGCTTTACAACCAATACGGCTCTCGTTGTACCGTATATGGTTGTTACTAAAAATTAAGTAAATAAAACCTAAGGATGAGCGGCGGCACTCGCCCCGCCATATTGAAGCGCAGCCATAACTGCCTGATCAGCTTGAACCAAACCCGCACCGGTTTGGTTTTTGTCATTTTCAGTCAGTTTTTGAGCAGTTCCCATCAAAATAGCCCTTACATCGTCTGGAGAAAGATTGGGATTGGCTGCTTTCATTAAGGCCACCACACCGCTTACGTGGGGCGTAGCCATACTGGTACCGTTATACGATGAATAATTAGTGATTACTGCGGCCGACTGAGTGGTAACCGGCGTTCCCGCTTTTAGGGCTGCCACCCACGCCTCACCAACAGTCTGTTCTACCATATACGCACTGATTTCCACTTCAGAACCGTCTTCTGTTAGCGTTCCATTTATCATTCCGGGCACATTATTAAATACGATGGCCCCTGCGGCGTTTGCTTTGATTGCATTCGCTATTTTTTCTGAAAACTTTAGGTCTCCCCGCTGGATCAATGCTATTTTTCCTTTTACATCGATATCTTTAAAATCTGCTTCTGCGCCATAACCAGCAAAAACAAGTTCGCCAACAAGTGCTTTTGTAACTGTCTTTGAACCCTGAAACAGAGCGCTCTTAACTTTTTTGAATTTCTCTCCTGCAATAGAAAAATTCACCATAGATTCACGGCCAGTGCCCAATGGAACTGATGATACAACATCCACACCTGGTGCGACCACGGCCAACTCGGGACCATATTGGGAAAACTCTGCACGCTTTAGGTCCGAATCAACAGCACCGACCGCAATGCACTCGGGCAAAGCTGCCGGATAGCCGATCGTATCAGATCCATCATTTCCAGCTGCGGCTACTATTGTTATTCCACTTCGATACGCACTGTGAATTGCAAAACGTTCGGCAAGCGATGAATAGGCGCCACTTAATGACATGCTAACGACATCCACTTTTTGCTCTACTGCCCAGTTGAGGCCCTGAACAATAGAAATATTCGAACAGCCATCTTCTGCACACACTCGTCCCGCTAATATACTTGCAGTCGGCGCCACTCCAGAAAATCCAGATTTATCAAGGACGCCAGCAATGGTTCCAGCGACATGCGTTCCATGTCCGATAGAATCCCGATACGAATAACCGGTTTGGCTGTCTCCGATAAAATCTTTCGCATCAATCAAATTAGGACGGACCGATGGATGATCGCGGTCAATCCCAGTATCTAAAATAAGAACACGGGCGCCAACGCCACCCGAGGTCGCATTCCAAGTTAGCTGCGAATGCAAGGCCTTAATTCCCCATGGTGTTTCTTGTTGATAAAATCGATACGGAGCTTCAGCTGCGAGTTGTTTTTTGAATGCCTTTAGCGGAAAAGACAAAGGATGTTTAAATTCTTTTTCAACATAGAGAACATCTCGATTCGCTTTTAAAGATTCGGCTTCCGTTGAAGAAAGATCTTTTACCACAACAGAGTTCACGGCTTCTAAATGCGTTTGGATATTTTCAGCAGTCAGCGCATATCCTTTTGAATTCAGAAAACTTTGCAATTGATTTGAGTTTTCAGCCCTGCGACCTTGAACAACCAGTTCTTGGTGAATTTGGTGGTTTTTAAAAGTCACCAAAAAGCGTTCAGCAAAGGCGACTTGAGATACTATTATAGAGAGCACTACACACACTGTTTTCATAAATCCCATCCTTGGATTTGCATTTTTTCCTTCCGTCATCCGGACAAAAGGCTCACAACAATTAAAGAAAAATCCAGACTAGATAGCAAATAAAAAACTCTGCGAGGAGTCACATTTGATTCTATGCGATCCATAAGTGATTTTTATTCTGAATTTAAAATTCTATTTTTTTATATGGCAGTTGCCTTGTAATTCAATGTGGCCGAGCCTTTCTAGACATAGGTAGAGCTACTGATACGTCCTTGAAATGTTGAACAAACAGACAAACAAAACTTACGGAAATCACTATAGATCAAACCAAGACTTAGGGCTGTTGGTCGCATTTATTGGATATTTCAAATTCTAGTTTTCACAATAATTCGGTTTTAGGGTTTGGGCTGTCGATCGCGGTTACTATATCGGATGCGGTGGCAGTCCGGTTTTTGGTTTGGTTTGAATCTTTACTATGCTCGAAAAATTTGAAGCCTATCAAATTGCTAAACTCTATTATTGAATTTGTATGACATTAAAACCTATCCGATCAGTCACTAAGGGCAAATGCTTCAATAGAGCTAAACCGTGCTGATGGGTAAGGAAAACGAACTCCCATCTACTGAATTTACAAACCCATGTCCCCGGACACGTTTATGGCTGAAAGGACGGCCCTCAAAAGTCTGCTGGCTACAACTGTCTAACAATTTAACACCCCCCCTGGCTTAATGCCCGCCTAAACCCTTATAGCTGTTAAGAAAAATTGGTCCTTATTTTGAAATGGTACAAGGAAGTGAATTAAATAATCGAGAGGTCATTATGATTAATTGGAAATGTATACTTGTTTTTAGTGCCTTCACCACTGCCCTCTTTGCCCAAACCAAAGTAGAAGGCTTAGTTGGAAAGCCAATATTGAAAGACAAAGATAACCAGACATTTGAAATCAAAGAAGATACTAAATTGTCTATCTCTATAGTTCCTTCAACTGCGATAGATAAGCTCGTTTTACAAAATCTTTTTCAAGTGAAAATAGCTTCTGACAAACAAGAAGTGGTATTTGATGCGATTCAGACTCACGACACGGTGGCCGCCGGTGCAAAAACATTTTCGGCGACAGGCATTTACTATAAAGCCAGCAAAGAGCTTACAAAACAAGATCTGCATGCAATTTGTTTTTCAAATATTGATGTTAAAGAAAAAGATTTGAAATATGAAACTAGCACTGTCGAATGTGTAAAAACAGGCGGATGCATCGGGTATACTCTAGGTGTCGACAAAAAATTTAAAAAGGGCGATCTCGGCGCTTCCGGAGTCTGTGTTGGAAAAAAAGAAGCCAGCATTTCAACCACAATACCAACTTATGAAGAAAAAATAATTTGTAAGTTTTACGACGAGTCCCCAACTGCTAAAAATGGGGCCATGATCACTTATACGCACAATTTAGATTCGCTTAAAGAGAAACACGTAAAATCAACTACGGGCGCTTGTAACTAAGAACCGACAAATAAACCTTAAGACCACCGTTGGTTATCGGAAAATGAAGCGTTGAGTGCGCTTCTTTGTCGTTTATAGCCTCAGGATGAAACAACGCCATCAATTGGGGTTTTAGCACAGTCTTCATTGTATTCACCATAGTCTTAACTGATTCTGACTTGACCTGTTTACCATAGGGAAGATTCGAAACCACCCAAACTCTTTTGGACAATTTGGTTTTAAAATTTTCATTATCTATATTTTCTAGCGTTAACGAAACCTGCTTGGACAACCCTAGCGTATTACTTTTCAGTATTTCAAATATTTCCAAATCACTTTCAATACCAATCAACTCAGAAAATGGCGGTATAGCAGCCTTTTCCTTAGTTTCAGGTAATGGCTTTAAATCGGAAAACATTTTCATCTTCTGAAATGAGTAGTCACGTTTTTTATTTAAGCCTGCATTCTGACTCTCTAAAAGTAAAGTTCCCGAGCCCGCATAGGGGTCCAGAAGTATCGTCGGCTGTTTCCAAGGCGAATCCACAGTCAATATTTTAGAATACATCCAATGAGCAATAGTTTCACGCATTGATCCAAACGATACTTTTTTGTCCATCGATCGTTTATACAATGCCGGTCCCGACGTATCGATGCTTAATGTGCAGCGGTCTTCGAAAAAATCGACGTACAGAATGAAATCGTTCTCTTCAGCTTCGCTGGCTTTTGGAATCAGTTCAAAATCAGTATAAACTCGCTTAAACACTTCAAAAATTTTTTTTTCTTGGCCCAATTTTGATTTTTTCGAATTTACTTTAACAAACACCCGCGATTTATTTTTAAACCATTTAACTAACGCTTTTTGTTTTAGCTTTTTTTCTAAATCACTAAAAAATACACAATGAAATTCATCCCAGCGAACTAGCATCCGAGTGGCCAAACGAGAATACTGATTAAAATAAACAGATTCATTAAATTCGGAATGAAATTCAATGCCCCCTTTTTGAGTTGAAAGAATTTTAAAACCCTCGTCTAATCCATACAGGGCATGGAATTGTTTTATCTCGGAATCTAGCTCGGCTTCAAACCCGGGGCTAGCAACTATAAAAAATTTAGGCATGATTGTCCTCTTTGATAAAAACTAATATTGAAATACTAACAAGTAAAAAAACTGGGCCAACTAAAAGGGCCATCTTTAAGTCGACCAGATCTGTCAGCTTGCCAATGCCCCAATGCATTAGCACAATAAAAATGGATTGAACAGCTAAAGTCCAAGAAACAATAGTGGTCGATTTAAACGGAAAAAGGTCGGAAATATAAGCCATGCTCAATGGATAGAATGGCCCCATAGTCAGGCCGCACAGTACAAATCCAACGGGGTGAACAAAAAGACCTACCAAGATTAAAATCAAAGAGCCACCCAAGGAGCTTAAAAGCCAGTTTTTAGTCGAAATTGAAAAAGTGGAATACGAAGCCACAAGACGGCCTAACAAAAGGAAAGCGAAAAACAATGTGACATACACGCTTGAACTTTTTAAATCGTAGAAAAAATACCGTCTCATAAATAAAGCCAAACGAGTACCAACCATTATTTCAGCTAAAACATAAAGTGAAATGGCCACTGAAATTTTAAGATCCGAATATTTTGATAGTCCACTTTGTGCTGAATCTTGAAACTGCACATAATGATTAATTGTAGTCTTATTTTTAAAATGCATAAAGACGCCAACACAGGAAAACAACAATGCGGACCAAGAAAAATAAAAAATAATTTGCTGCCAGCGATGATCTGCAAGCCAGGCAACAAAAAGGGGCGCCAAAAGGGAAGCCATTCCATACATGCTGTGCAAAAACGAAAGCATTCTTGAACGATTTTTTTTCGATGTCCCAATAATGACCAAATTATTTTGAGCCATTCCTAAAAACCCAATACTGAGGCCAAAAAAAGCTACGCCAATCAGAACAAAGCTATAAATTGTGGCAAAATGTTGAATGGTAAACCCCAAGAATACACAAAAGACCCCGGCATAAATTAAATACAGGAGGGTTGAAACAGACTTTACTTTGCGCACCAAAAAACTGCCCACAAATGACATCAGCGACGCCAACGCGAAATACCACGAAGCACCGGCATCGGACAGCTGAAAGCTTTGAATTATTTCTGGAAACAGGGGGCCTCGCAAATTGTCTCCAAAGCCATAAATAAACAAACTTAAAAAGGAAACCCACAATAAATAATTCATATACATTTTGGAATATGTGAGTAAAGTAGATAACATGCAATCAAAAACTAAAGTTTTGTTAATTCGTTTTTCAAGCTTTGGGGACGTCACCCAAACTCTGAGTATACCGACTAAACTAAAACAGGCTTTTGAAAACAGTGAGGTGCATTGGGTCACTCGCAATGACTACAAATCTCTTCTTGATGACCATCCATACATTGATCAGATTTGGCTTTTTGATCGTAAAAAAGGATTTTTATCACTTTTGAATTTGGCGTTGAGCCTTAGAAAGCAAAACTACACCCATGTCTACGATGCCCATAACAATCTGCGATCGTTTGTAATTTATACCTTAACGACTTTATTTAAATTCAATAAAAAAATCAAAAGGCCTATATATCGATGGCGCCGGTTTTTATTATTCACCTTTCGAATCAATAGATTTCAAATGCCTTTTTCAGGACAACGCGATCTATTACAACCGCTAAAGCACTGGGGGATTTCTGAAGATTTGCCCGCGGCTCCACAAATATTTTATACTGCCCTTTCTGAAAATGCCGCACTAGAAAAAATGCGTAGTATAGTTCGGCCGTTTGTTACACTGGCCCCATCGGCTGCCTATTTTCTAAAACGATGGCCCATTGACCATTGGAAGGCACTCATTCAAATTTTACCAGAGTATGATTTTGTAATTCTTGGTGGACCTGAGGATTCGTTTCTAATTGAAATTGCCGGAGCTGCGCCTGAGCGTTGTTTAAATTTAGCAGGAAAATTAGACTATAAAATGAATGCTGCCATAATTAAACACTCTAAAGGCCTTGTTAGCAATGATACGGGCCTGATGCATATAGCGGAACAATTGGGACACCCTTGTATTGCATTGCTTGGGCCTGCTCCTTTTGGATTTCCAAGCAGGAATTCCACACAGAAAATGGAGCTTTCGTTATCGTGTAGGCCGTGCAGTAAACATGGCCAAGGCCCGTGCGTAAATAGGAATTACCATCAGTGCCTTGTTGACATTAAACCGCAGACCGTTGCAAGTGAAATAGCCAAATGGATTGGATAGCTTTCACAATATACAGATATTGCCTTTTGCCAGTGGTCTTTTTCTTAGCCCGAACTCTGTCCATTTTTAATTTAAACACTAAATTTTTTGATAGCCTTCGGTTTCGTCTCAAAACAGAGTTTATTTTTAAATCCAGCTTTGATAAAAACAGGAAATCCATAGGCTTTCACGCTGCAAGCGGCGAAATTGAATATGCATTACCATTAATTAGAAAAATCAAAGAACTTCATCCTGACTACAATATCGTGGTGACTCTGTCGTCAGCCTCCGTGTTAAAGTCGGTTATAGCCCAGAGTGATGTCGATGCTGTTGGCCCAGCACCTTTGGATCTTTTTTGGCGGGTCGAAACTTTTCTAAAACGATTTCACTTCAAATTATTTCTGTTCGCGCGCACAGATGTTTGGCCCGAATTTAGCTGGCAGCTTGAAAAACTGAAAATTCCGGCAATACTATTTTCCGCGACTTTTTCAAAAAAAAGTGCAGACAAATCTAATATTGAAAACTCCTTGACTAGATGGTCGCTTAATCTTTTGTCACAAATCTACACGGTATCTGATGAAGATCGTGATAATTTAAGGTCCATACAGGTTCGATCGCCCATAGTGAGCTTAGGAGATACTAGATTTGATCAAGTCTTCCATAAAAAAATAGCGATTACTAAAAAAATACCTAATCGGAGCTTTGATAAAAATATTTTCGTGGCCGGGTCAACATGGCCCGAAGATGAAGCGGTCCTATTGCCCGTGATTCCTAAGACTCGCGACCTTTGGCGATTTGTTATAGCCCCTCACGAGATAGACGAGGCAGGCTTACAAAAACTAGAAGCCTATTTTTTAGAACACGGTTTAAAATCCAAACGGTTTTCAAAAATTCAAAACGACCTTGAGACGGGAATTGATTGGGACGTTGTTCTGGTAGATCTCTATGGTTACTTATTCCATCTCTATAGCTGGGCAAATATAGCCTTTGTTGGCGGATCCTTCAAATCGAAGGTTCATTCAGTAATGGAACCTTTAAGTTTTTTTAAGCCAGTCTGTGTTGGACCTTATCATTTAAACAATCGAGAGGCCCTAGAGTTTTCTCAGATTTTGGCCGAGAAAGCGCCCGTCACATGGGTTAGTAAAATTGAAAATTCTGAAGAACTTGTAGAACTTTTGCAAAAACTAGCAAATACCTCATCGACCGAGAAATTAAAAATGGAAGAAGAACTAGGCGCCCTGATGTCAGCCCACCAGGGTGCTACATCAAGATCGTATGAACTAATTAAATCCTATCTTTAAAAATGAACGGCCCTTGCCTTGTTGAGAATGTTGACATCATAGTTAAATAAAAAATAGGATGGGCAATGAGCAGAATAATATTTTTTCCTATCTGGATGCTTTTTAATTTTTCCTTTATGGTTTTCTGGTCGATTTCTTGCTCATCGAAATCAGTCAATCTATCAGGACAAAAAAAAGAGTCCGTTGGGTCAAAAAATAATGAAAGGAAATCTGTGACCCCACTCTTTAACTACATTTCACCTTTTGCTAATCATCAGCGAAATTCTTTTATAAATTCAAAGACATCGGCAAAAGGTAAGATCGCTTGGTCAATAGATCTCGGAGTCACCGCAACAAAATATTGGTCCACCCGTATCGCATTTTGGGAAGGGAGTCCTCTTGTTTTAACAACGGATGATCTTATACTTTTAGATCAAACCGGAAAAAAACTTTGGTCCGTGCCAAAAAGACTTAGAACACCTATTGGCTTTCACAAAGAAAAGCTCTATTACCAGGGCAAAAACCATTTTCTGCAGGCCCTTAATAAAGATGGAACACATAGTGCCAAAAATCTTTCTTTTCCCGGCGGCCTTGGCAGCAATGATAAAGTAGATCTCATTTTTCCTCGAGAAAAAGATTTTGTTGCTGTCGTTTTTGATAATGATCAACACGATCATCAACAGGGCGAAGAACCGTTACCGATTAAACCAAAATTGACTATCATTAAGAATCGCTATGAAATCACCTATGGAGATTTCACAGTTGACGAATTTACAAGCAGCCGGCTTACTGCGCTTTACGATTCTTCGCGCGATATATTGTCGCTCTACACGGATTCACATTTTTTACGATTTGATGTAGAAAAAGAAAAACTCAATCGGTTCCCAATACCCAAGTCCGCAGTTGAATGGAGTATGGATGACAGGGAAAATTATTATGCCATTGGAAGCGAAAATAATGTAAATGAATTTTTTTCTTTTGATTCCAAGGGGAAAATACTTTGGAACTGGAAGCAAGAATTAAAGCCAGGCACAAATACCGAAACCTGGCGGCCTCACCTGCCCGCCATTGGCAATAGCGGCCGCGTTTACGCGCTCACCAATGAAAACATTCTAGCTTTCGACGGCGGAATTAAAACCTGGAATTTTTCACTTAAAACCAACGACGATGACCTTTGCTTTGTAACTGTACTCGCTGATAATTCCATCCTTGCAACGAGCGGCAAGAATTTATTTTTTATCGACAAGGTAGGTAAAAAAATATGGGATCTAACTTTAGACCAACCTATTTTTAGCGCTCCGGTAGCAGACGAAGATGGAAACATTTATGTCGCCACAGAAAAGCAAATCGTAAGTGTACACTAAGTACTGATCAGCAATCGAAATTCCACCCCACTCATTAGAACGACTTAGGTCACCCAAAAGAAATTCTTATGCGTGAATTCCCAATATGAGACATAGTGCAAACACTCAGACTGTCTACGTTTTTTTAATTGGCCACCAAAATTGTCACTCTTGATTTTTTTAGCTGTTAAGAAGTCTTGTAAAGCTCTATAAATTCATTAAAAGGTCTTACCTTTGCATATTTAGAAGGCATGAGAGTCTTAATGTTCATCTTCTCTATATTGCTGTTGGTCTCATCGAGTTGGGGTTTTGAAAATAAAAGCAAAACTCGTAAGGATGCTTTGGCGCATTCCGAGTCAGTGACATCTACGGACTCTTCAAATATTGAAAAACCAGCCAACGAATCAAATTTGATTTTATCTTTGCGAGCTACTGGTTATGAAAGTGTTTATGCGAAAGCTGATATTTTGCTTTTTAAATTAAATTATTTTTTGAAATATTACGTGAATCCATCTGTTTACCTCCGACTTAATCCGATCGTACGATTGCATTCTGGCCATGTTCAAAGTGTCGAAGGCGCTGAAACTTTGGAAAATCGAATCAGCGTTCAACATGCCGCTGGCTATTATCAGTGGATGAAAGAAAGCTACCTAAGTATGGGGATTTTTGATCAATTCGAAATCTTTTCACCGCTTTTAGTAGATGATAGAATGGCTTTTGTTGCTGGCCAGGTTAAACAAAGCGTAGTAAGCGGTGCGTGGACGTTCAGTTTGCTTGGCCAAAGCGCTATTCCAAATACACAATCCTATCTATCAAATCAAAATGAAAAAGAAGCCACCCCAATGTTAAATATGGTGGGGGTTTCATCAAACTGGAATGTAAATGATAAAAACTACGTTCAAGCAAAGGCCAGTTATTTTAAATTTTCTGATATTCCGCTCAGTGTATCATCGGCAAGCGTAATTAACGGGAATACCTCCGCAGAGGCTAGAATTTCAGATACCGAACGCGCCTTTAAATACGAATACCAGGGAATTGATTCAGACATCTCCTTCAAACGACGTGTCTACAAAGGGGCCTATCTTTTAGGCGCAGGTTCATTCATAGAAAATCAAGGCGCTTCGTCTGGAGTCAACCAGGCCTATCGTTATGGTGGCGGGGCTGGAATGACTGTACTTCCTAATAGAGACATCGAACTATCAGGCTATACATACCGAATCGAATCCGATGCGACCATTGGAGCTTATGGAAATACCGACTATTTTATTACCAATCATGCGGGCTATGAAATCGTTGCCTCTTGGAAAAATACAAAACAAAAATATCGAATTTCATTTTATTACAACGATGGTCGACTGATTGTGGAAAATTCAGCACAATCGAATGACAAATTGTACTTCCTTCGTTTTGAGGTTTTTAATGTCTCTATTTAAAACCACCTCAATATTTTTATCAATAGTAAGCATGTTAGCCTTATCTGCATGTAATTTGCCAGACACACAAAAACGATCAGATGGCAGTGATTCTCAAGGGTCATTTTTTGCGGATGACGTTTCAGGAAGCTTTTTAAATGAGACTTTCCAAGAAGATATTTCCTTGCCAAAGCAAAGAGTCTATTTAATGAAGGTCTGCCTTCGTGATTTAAAGCACAGCAAACCGATATTGAATCATCCGTTCCTAATTGAAGAACTAAAGCAAGAAGTAAAAACTGATTCCACTGGCTGCTTAAGCTGGAATGAAAATATAGCTTTAGAATATTTAACAGATCCCGTTTTTATAAAATATGACAGGAAAATTAAATCAACGGGAATTCATACTGGATCCTTTAAGGTTTCTTTTGCCATAAACCCTTGGGATACAGACAACTACCACAACGCCATTGACCTTTCAAAAAACAAAGTCGAACCATTAGTGGATGTTGAAGCCGCAGCCGAAAAGCTATCTGGAAAATCACAAAAACTAGGCTACGATTTATGGGTTGAAGATGGCCGAATGTTCGTTAACGACGAACGCATGGGCGACACTAGTAATAACAATACAAATTATCAGTTAAAATACGAATTCAACGTGTCTCCTTATATTAAGACAAAGAAAACAAGCGGTGAAGTTACCCAGTACAATCTAAAATACGGGTCTTTTGCTGCGCGAATTGAAGTCATTCAGCGCTATTTTGTCGGAGGCGATTCCGAGAAAAATACCTATGAAATATTGTCTAGCGAAAATGTGAAAGATGCCAAGATGGAAAAAAGCATATTATCATTTTCCCGAGTTTTGAAATTTAAAGGCGGTCCACCAAGCAAGGGTAGTCTTTTTGTTCGACTTTATTTGCAGCCCAGTAAAAATGTGGCAAATTTAAAGCCGTTTGTGGGTATTTTTCCACTTGGAGACTTTAGAAGTTTTCGCGTAAATAACTTTTTAAAAATCCTACCCAGCCCTGACTTCATTAAAGAACTTGAAGCCCAACTTCCATTGAACAAAGACTTTGCAAGCCAAGCGACGCTTGGTCAGGCATCAAGCACTGCAGACGACAAATCGGTAGCCAACGCAACATCTACTTCTAAAACTGGTTCAACAATTTCATGGACCAATATTGAATTCGATTCTCCGGTGCGAGGTCTTCAACTTTTGAACCATAAACGAAAAATTTCCTATCCTGCTCATATTTGTTTTACAAACAACTTGACGCAAATTCCACTAGCCTTTCAAAAGTTCAAAGTCTATGGATTTAGCCAAGATGAATCCAAAATAGGAGAAGAAAAGCCCGATATTACTAGTATCAATACTGGTTGCATCTACTGGACCGACACAATCGAATTTGATATTTACGAATGCCGTCACTATAAACGCGGCTTTGTAATGATTGAAAATCCTGATTTCAATTTGAAAATCAAAAAATACTACTACATTAACCCATGGGATGATTATTTCGGAGGCAAAGACGAAAAGGCCATCGATAACCAAGACGTTATGAAAACGTCTTGTGATACCAATAATCCTAAACGTTCAGAGATAGTTTTAGAAGATGTTACCTTTAATACCCATGCTACCATGGTATGGAATAACAATATTAATTCGTTGCTTGAATTTAATGCGATTAAAAACCTAGGTATTACTTTGCATCCAAAAGTGAAAATTCCAAGTGACGTCAAGAAAGACTACGATCATCCGCTGGAAACTCTTTTAGATGGTGCCTACATGCTAAGGGTCCTTATAGTTCGAAATATTTTAACTACAGATAAAATGGATGTTATTTTTCAAAAAGATATCCCTGTTGTAAACACGCGAAGTGGGACCATCTATGCAGAACTTCCTTTCAATACAAAAGATCACCGCCTCTTTTTAACTCGAAATACGATGTTTCTTCAGTTATTACCTATTAAACATGATAAGGTTGAAGCGATTAATGATTCTAAATTGCAGCTTAAAAATGAAACCGATAAGATTGAAGATTTAATAAACAATGAAACTAGCCTAGTGCTGCCTATATTTACGCAAGAACTAGTCATGGACGGTGAATCCCATAAAACACTTAGAACATTTTCGGGATCAGAATACATTCAGCATTTAAAAATAGATTTTATTAATCAAAATGGTAAAATTGATTTTTCAAAATTAGTCGATGAATTTAAAGCCAAAAGTCAAAAAGCTGCCAGCGACGATAGCAAACGAATTCGGCCCGAAGTTTACGCACAATCTCAAAATTTGGAATACACTGATGATTCTAAAATGGGAAGCCTTCCTTTTGGATCGTGGATCAAAAACACCTTAGAAACCCACGATACTACAATTGACAGAAAAACCGGCGAACAGTTGTGCGATCAATGGTTTCAAAAATATTGGAATGGCAAACTGGGTATACGCGAAGTTTTACTACGCCGAGCTTGTTCCAGCGCTGCCGCGGCCAATATGAAATACTTCTTTGATTTTGATCGCGTTTACTTTGTTAAATCTGTTGATGAATCGACTTATGTTGGACCTGGCACTGAAAAAGCAATTAGCTTGGGCACATCGTTTTCGGTATCGACGTCTTACAATGTAAGCTACACAAATTCAATAGGAGCGGGCATTAAAGCCGGTGTAAGTGGGCCCTTACTAGGAGTCTTCTCATCGGTCGGTGCTGAAATCTATTCAACATTCGACTACAGTCGATCCACTTCCAATTCAGATTCTAATTCGATCGCTTTGGGTGAATCCTCTAGTTTGTCAGTAACAGAAAGTCGTTTTAAAATAAAAACCACCAATTACTTGGATTGTATTTCCATAAAGCCAAGTGCAAAACTATTTCAGCCCTCAAGTAAAGTTTGGTTTATGCAGCTTTGGGACGGCGATATTGACTACAGCGAATTTTTCAAAGACAACATTAAGGAAGATGAAAAAGTAGCCTTGACTCAAAAAGGAATGATGGTTTGTAAAGCAGCGCCAAGTAAGAAGCCGTTTACCTTTTATGAACAGTATTTTTGGGTCACGCAGCCTCAAGTTACAAACGAAATTCAAGATGCTCATGACGAAAGAAATAAAATTTTCACTATTATGATCCGTGGAAAACAAGACTACAGCCGCTTTCGCTTTTATTTGACGCAGAAATGGCAGAAACTGGAAAATGCCAATGCAGCGGCCGAGTCCGTAAACGTGTTTAACAACATGATTCAAATGCAATCTTGGAAAACGTCGCCTCCTGGTGTTCACATCAATCGTGAGCAATAAAAACAATCTAAATTAGAATGGATTCTATTTTTTGAAAAGCAGACTCTGCCGATATCGACTTCATACATTCATGTGTTTTGATTGGGCATTCCTGAGGGCCATGAGAACTGCACGGTCGGCAGGAAAGCTTGGAGTTTTCCATTACATAAACAGAATTCCCCCAGGGGCGGTATCCAAAATTCAAGACTGTCGGTCCAAAGAAAACAAGAATTTTTTTACCCAATAGCGCCGCCAAGTGGGCCGACGCACTGTCATTGGCTACGACGAGTTCACATTGACTCAGCACAAGCAGAGACTCCCATACAGTCGATTTCCCGATCATGTTGGTAAGACGGCTGGATGTAATTCTACTTTGTATAAACTCACCACACGACTCTTCGCCCGGACCACCCATAAGTATAACTTGAAAATCCATTTCAATGAGCCTACGGGTAAGCTCAGCATAAGACTCAATAGTCCATCGCTTTGTATTCCAAACGCTACCGGGAAAAATAGCGATATGCCGGAGCCCGCTATCTGGGGCGGGATCATATTGCCGATACTCTAAATCCAGTTTTGGATATTTAGCCCACCCAGGAATTTCAACCAAATGATCATTGCTAAGTTTTAAGTTTAAATCGATGGACTTAGTTTCATTATTAAAAAAATCCGAAAACGATTGATCAACAAGTTGCAAAAGCTGAATAATCCTCAAGGGTTCAGGCAAACTTAAATTTCGTTCAAGTTTTTTTTCATACCCAACTATATTATACCAAGATTTATAACCGACCCTAAGGTTTGTCTTTAGTTTTAAAGAAAATAGATAACTTCGCACCGACCGATGCATGCAAAATACGATGTCTTGTCCTTTTTCATTTAAGCGTTTAGCCGCATCCGCGTAATCTCTAGAAGAACCTTTTTGCACTTCAAAAACAAAATCTACTAATTTAAGTTTAAGAAACAAATCACCGATGCCTTTTTTACAAACGAGCGAGATCGAACTATTAGGGTATTTCTTTTTTAAGAGATTTAAAAATGGAATGGACAAAATCAAATCACCTAAAAATGCCGTGTTAATGACTACTAGTCGTTGAGCACTAATGTCGCTGGTAAAAGGCGGTACTCTTTGGTTCATGTTTTACAATTCTAAAGGCTTTTCTTGTTTATCTATTTTGTTAAGCCGCGCCCAAGCCTGCAAACGCTTCATAAATTGATCAATATCGGGATGATCATAGCACATTGTTTGTTTACTACAATCTCTCTTCCAACAGGGGCTGCAGCCAAAGTTCGAGACAATGGCTGATCCATTATCGTAAAACTCCACTTCATGAGCACAGGTTGGTCCAAACCAAGCCAATGTATATTTATCAAATGCAATTCCAGCATGCATGGCAAAGGAATCGCCGCTTATCAGACAGTCAACAGCGCCAATACTTTGCAAACCATCACGAACGCCGCCCAAGGTGTTTGACGATATGACTTGGAGAAACTGGCTTGCGATGCCCGTATTGAATTCAGTTTCATCTCTGCCGCCTAATAAAACAATTTGCGCTTCTGGCAAAAGGACAGAAATTTGTTCTATCAATTCCAATTGCGATTTTAACGACATTTTTTTATAGGTAATGACGTTACCGCAGCCCGTGTTAATCCCAATTAAGAGTTTGCGGCCGTTCGCCGACCAAAGCTGTTTTCTATGTTGAACCTCGGCCATTTCTTCATTGTTTAGATGAAGCCAATACTTGTCTCGAGAGTATTCTAGTCCGCACGTTTCAAACAGAAGCCGAATTTCGGTTTTTTTATTTTCAAAGAATTTTTTCTTATTTGATAGGCCTAGGCTCCACAATTCGTCGGCATCTAGGTCAACGGGCGAAATACTGCCATTATGCGGATCTGCGGAAAAGCCCTTTAGCCGCTGAAAGGCGAGCATCGTCAACAGACCAGCCGTTCGAATGTCTTTATCTAAGGCGTACACTGTATCAAATTTAAATGCTTGAAGTGCCAGGGTCGTATCAAAATTTAGTTCAAAAATACGATCAATCGCCGGATGAAACTTCAAAATTTCGTGACTTGGCTTCTCGGTGACCCACACTATAAAACTGTTAGGATTGTTTTGTTTAATTTTTCGAAGCAACGCGGTTGATCGCACAACGCTGCCCATGGCCCCCAGATGAATTATTAGAATCGCACTATCAACTGGGTCAAAGGAATGACATTGCTTAGAACAATCTGGATTTTTCACACACGGTTTATAGCCATTAAAATAGCGACAATCGGTTTCTGCCATAGCCTTATTTTATCAGATGTCTGAAGAAACAGAGGTCCTAAATAAATGACTTCATGACGTTTTGATAGTCTAGAGCCTTTTGTCTGGCCTTGTCCGCAAAGTCTTTTTTCTGACTAGCGAATATAATGGATCGCGACGCATTGATCACAAGACGTTTATTGTCTAGATCTTTTGCCGTAGCTAAAATCTGGTTCAAATCCCCGCCCTGCGCGCCTAATCCAGGAATGAGCAAAGGCATCTTTGAATCCATCAATCTAATTTTTTTCAAAGCCTCGATGTAGGTTCCGCCCACGACTAAACCTAAGTTGTTTTTAGAATTCCATTCTTTAGAGACTTTTTCAGCTACCTTTTCATAAAGACACTCGTCGCCGATTTTTAAATCCTGAAAATCACCGCCATAAGGATTCGACGTCTTACATAAAATAAACAATCCCTTAGATTCATATTCTAGAAAAGGAGTGATAACATCTTTTCCCATATAGGCATTTATGGTGACCGTGTCGGCTTGATAGCGTTCAAAAGATTCCCGCGCATATTGCTTGGCTGTTGAATCAATATCCCCACGTTTTGAATCTAAAATAGTCAGAATGTCCGGATAGTTTTTTTGCAGGTACTCAAAGGTCATCTTCAAATCATCTTCTAATCCCAATGCCGAGTAATAGGCAATTTGGGGTTTATAAGCGCAAACTAAATCTGCGGTCGCATCGATAATGGATTTGTTGAATTCAAAGAAAGGATTTTTTAATTTTGAAAAAGATTCTGGAAGAGATTTAAGATCGGGATCTAAACCAACACACAGAAATGATTTGTTTTTCTGTGTGATGTGATCGAGTTTGGAATAAAAAGTCGTCAAGTTATACGATATTCCTATTTAAAAAATCTACGATAGAATCTTTTGGCTGATTGCCAACCAACTGTCCTACTTGACTGCCACCTTTAAATAGCAACATAGCGGGAATCCCACGAATATTAAATTTAGTCGGAGTCTCTTGATTTTCATCCACGTTTAATTTTACGATTTTAACTTTGCCACCCATTTCTGCAGCAATTTCTTCTAGCTTTGGTCCCAATGCTCGGCAAGGTCCGCACCACTCGGCCCAGAAATCGACCAAAACAGGAGTGTTAGAATTTAGTACATCTGTTTCAAAAGAAGTATCTGTTACCGCACTTGTATTTGAACCCATAGATTCATCCTCCGATTACCCTATTCTAGAACTTAACGCCTCAAAAGTCTATCATTGGTAAAGAAGTTGTCAAAGCACTTATATTGACTATCTAAGTTATTGATATGGCTAAGATTTGTCTTTTTTTGAGCCAAACAGTCGTTCGACAAACTCACGCCGCGATTGATCCTGAGCTTCCAGCTCGTTTGTATTCCATCCCTCTTTCAAGCGCTTTAATTCCGATTTAGCTTTCACTTTTTTGATCGTGGATTCCGGGTAAAGGGTCGTATCGGCAGTCATCGCCGTGTACTTTTTAACTTTTTCGCTTAGCTGGGCTGATTTGATTTCCATTTCTTTACGCAGTCGTTCACCCAATTTTTCCAAATCAATTTCAGAATCGGGCTGCGAACTGTCAGCTGCTGAATCTAAAGAATCGCTACTTTGTTTTTGATTCGCACTTCCTGAAGCTTTTTGATTACCGTCTTTGAGTTCCGTTGTTTTTTTCAACGGTTCGCCTTTTAGTTCGCTAATCAAAGCGGCAAAGGGGTCAATAGCTGTCGCCGGTGCGACGGTGTCTTTTTCAAAAAAGCTTTTTTTAATGTTTGTTTTTTTATCTGGTTCAGTATTTGACCCTGTTACATTGGCAATTTCTCCGGCAAGCTCGGCGCCCGAAAGCGCGATTTTTTCGGGATCGAAACTGGCCAGCTCGCCTTGAACATGTTGCAACGCTTGAACGGTTGCTGAATCGTAAGAAGAAAATGCCAATGCGTCCGCACGATCTTTTGCAAATGATTTTGCCAATTTTTCAAGTATGGCACGTTCATCATGTTTTAATAATTTACAAATAATTTGAATAAGACGAATAACAGAAACTGGCGTTTCTAAAAGCATGTCCATACGCATTCGAATTAAATCATCCGCAGGAATGGCGTAGCTTTTAGGAAAAATTAGAATCGACTTTCCACCCCAACGATTCATTTCTTTAATTTTTTTTCCTACACTCAGCGAGGAAACTCTTTGCGTGTTGCCAAAACCAACCAGAATATCTGGGTTGAAGGAAACAATTTGATCTTTGATTGTATACTCGTTAGTCAAACCGATGACATCATAGCTAGCTTTTTTAAGCGTTAGTTCAGTTGCGTTCAGCTCGGCAAAATCATCATAGACAAGCAGTATTTTACTCATTAAGTTTATAATATTAGCGAGGATTTAGGTATTCAATAGGTTCTCTCAAACAAAGGCA
>JAYVPD010000148.1:0-5747 GCA_043757515.1 Pseudobdellovibrionaceae bacterium | reverse complement strand
ACTCGACTTGACCTGAATTTGATTTTTCAAAGCAGTGAAAGTGAAACAAAGGATCATTATTTTACAAATATCTTTTTACACAATCACAATTATCACCGTGTCCACAGCCCGTCTGATTTGCGGGTTGAAGACATCACGTCGGTGCCGGGGCATCTTAATTTTTTACGTCCTTGGTTGTACAAACGCGATCAAGTTTCCTATCCGGCACTTAGAAATGAACGGGTCATTATTCGGCTTTCTGATTCACAACTGAATCCGTGGTATATAGCGCTTATTGGCGGATTTGGCGTTGGGACAATTGAACTGAACGCCTTGACCAAAATCGGTGCCTTTGTTAAAACCGGACAAGAACTAGGGCATTTTAATTTAGGCTCTACGGTCTGTTTAGCAACGCCTTTTAAAGTGGAAATCAAAAATTACCTACAGGTCGTCAACGTCGGCCAAGATCTAGTTGGCTACGACCTTAAATTAAAAAATGAGGTCATAGAAAATGTCAGAATTGTCGCCAATACCCAATCCAACCGAGACCTCGTCTGAATCCCGCTTAAACACATTAATTGCCATCGTAGTGTCGATCGCAGCGACGATGGTTGCCGTCTTTAACATTAAGGACAATAATATCGTCCAAGCTATGTCGCAGGCCCAAGCCCATTCGATTGATTCTTGGTCGTATTTCCAAGCCAAAAGCATCAAACAGCATTTAGTGGAAAATACGATGGAAAATTTACAGCTCCGTTTGGAGACAGATAGGAATTTAGACGAAGAAGGCAAAAAAAGTGTTATGAAGCTTTTGGAAGTTCACAAGGGCAAAGTCGAAAAATACGAAAAGGACAAAGCCGAGTTGAAAGCAAAAGCAGAAGGGTTTCAAACGGAATACGATACGTTAAACCTGCATGACGACCAATTTGATTTGGCGGAAGCGCTGATCTCGTTAGGGCTTTCAATATTTGGTATTACAGCGCTCACTAGAAAGTGGCCGTTGTTTGTTTTTGGTTTAGGATTTTGCCTAGTAGGAGCTTTCTTTGGGATCGCCGGATTTTTAGGACTTTCGGTGCACCCAGAATGGATAACTCGCATCCTGGGATAAAAATATGAAATCGTTTTTGATGATTCTTGCCGCTTCAATTGTTGTTTCTACGACATCTTTTGCCGCAACAGACAGTGCCTCTGATTGGAGTCGCAAATTTGCCAATCCCGAAGGTGTTCTCGCGGGGTTTCAAAGTAAATTTGCTGAAATCGGTGCCAAAGATCCACGTAGTTTGTTTTTACAAGTTTACATTCAAATATCTGAAGAAATGTGGGTCATGTTATCTCGGCATGAGTTTAAAAATGAAGCTTGGATTAAGGACTTGATGACTGGCTATGCCAATCTCTATCGAGAATCTTTTTACAACGATGAAATTAAAAATCCACTTATTTCGGAAGCCTGGAGAAAAGCATTTCAAGCGCCCAGGCTATGGCCAGATTTGCCCTCTATGACCTTGTTGTTATCAATCAATGCCCATGTGAACCGAGATTTACCAGTAGCACTAGATCGACTTACCGTTGATTTTAAGGATCGAAGCATCCAGACCGATTTTAAAAAAATTGCCTCTTCATTTTCCAGACGGCTGCCAGCCATTTGGAACCTGCTTGAATCTTACGAGCAGTGTTTGCGTGGCTCGACTCAAGAAGCCTTAATTAAATCTCTTATTATGGGAGTGATGGTCTATCAGCGTGGGCAAAGCTGGAATACGTCTAAAAGATATTACGGCATTCGTGAAACAGAGGCGCGCGAATCTCAAATGAAAACCTTTGTCGAAGCCTATGCTGCCCGTGAAGGCCATCAAATCTCTACCTTAGGTGAAAAACTAGTTCACACAGATCGAGCTTTCTGCAGGCCTGTTAAATAGAATTTCAATGCTATTTTCGATTTCTTTTCCGCTTATTTTCGATTACTTGTAATTTTTCTTGAGTCGTCTTTTGCATTTCACAAAATTCAAGATGTAGAAGATCTAGTTCTGCTTCAGACAGATTTTCAAGATCAATCAAATTATTTCTAGCTTGGTCGATAGCTCGGATGAGTTCATCCAATTTTAAATGAATTGCCCGGGCATCGCGATTCTGTGAGTTTTGAATTACAAACACCATTAAAAAGGTAATAATGGTTGTAGTGGTATTTACAACCAATTGCCATGTGTCCGAATAATGAAACAACGGCCCCAAACAAGCCCAAATTAAAATTCCCACGATCGCAAGGGCAAAGGCTTCCGGCGTACCTACATAGATAGAAATCGCTCGTGAAATAATACGAAACTTTTCTTTCAAATCGTTCTCCAATCTGTTTAAGAATTGCTTGAACTACATCACAACCTTAAAAGTATATCAACGTCGGTTTTTTTAAATAACTCTGCACCTCAAAACTCGAATCGGCAGTTGCCGGGCCCAAGTCCATTCGGCATACTCAAGTTCGCAACTTGGGCTTTTTTTTAATCGAGGTTTGGCGTGAATCGCATTGGTGTTTTTGTTTTTTCATTGATAGGCATCCCTTCCCTCATATTGGCAATTCCAAAAGTCAAAACGCAGGATGCTAAAAAGCCTACCGTTAAAGTTAGTCTTTTTACCATGGCAGAAATTTTGACCAACTCGACACCTGAAGATTGGCGCCCTTTGGATCCAGAATCGACTCTTTATTTGGAATTGCCAAATGGACGCGTGGTAATTGCTTTGTCGCCGAAGCTTGCGCCTCGACATGTGGAAAATGTAAAAGCATTTGCTCGCGAAAAATATTGGGATGGCCTTGCGATTGTTCGGGCTCAAGACAATTATGTCGTTCAGTGGGCTGATCCGAATTCTGAAAAACCAAATCTAGTTAGAAAAATAAAAACTGCAAAAACTACTTTAGCGGCCGAATTTGAACAGGACTTCAAAAACTTGAAGAACTTTGTAAAATTACCAGATGGTGATATCTACGCGCCCGAAGTTGGTTTTATTGACGGATTCCCGGTTGGGCACGATCCCAAAAAGAAAACAGCTTGGCTGATTCATTGCTATGGCGCCGTTGGCGCTGGTCGCGATAATTCAATCGATAGCGGCGGTGGATCAGAATTGTATGCCGTCATTGGACATTCACCAAGACATCTTGATCGAACTATTACTGTTTTGGGCAGAGTCGTTCAAGGAATGGAACTTTTATCCACGTTACCTCGAGGAAAACCCCCAATGGGATTTTATGACAAACCGGAATCGAATGTCGCGATTAAATCAGCACGCCTTGCCTCGGACGTGCCAGAGTCTGAACGCAGCGATTTGGAAATTATAAAAACGGAATCAAAGGCGTTTCACGATTTGATTCAATCACGTCGCCACAGGCCAGAAGAATGGTTTTCATATAGGGCCGATAAAATTGAAATTTGCAATGTACCCATTCCAGTGCGAACACGAGTTAAAAAATAGCTAATAGTGAGGTGGCTTTTCATGACCCATTTTAATATCTGAGTTCATTTCCATTAAATTTTTTAAATTCTTGGCTAATCTTTCCATTGCTATTTGCATATTGCGAATCTGTTCATCCTGTTTACAAATGACCTGATTCAATTGTTCAATCGTGTCTTCTTGGAAAAGCATTTTAGTTTCGATTTCAACTAGTCTTTGTTCCATTAATCTAAACCTCTCGCGACCCCATCGCCTGACTTTTCTTTTAAACACTTTTATTCTGTGGTTTTCGAAAAAGCTAGGTTTAATGTTACAATTGTAAAATCAAGATTTTCAAATTTCACTGGGGCGCCAAACTGGTCGCTCACCAGATTCCTTCCTAGATTGCCAATAGAGCTGCTGGCAGTGTTCACCTGGATTTTGGCATTTACATTGCTCTACTACCAATATAGGAGGCAAATGCGCTGTTCAAATATTAGAAAATTGGTTCAATTTAAATTGGTTTTTACACCTGATAACAATTTTTGGAAATTTTGTTGTCTGCTTCTGCTTATGTCTCATTTTGGAACAGCCTCGGATTTTCAAATGGGTTCAAATAAAAGGAATAGTTGCCCAAAGTTTTACGATACAAATTTTGTAAAAAGTGTATCAGAATATGAAAGTCGAATACTTGACCAATGCGAGTCAGACACCTGCTGGATGCAAGCCTCTATTACTTTACTTGAAAAGCATATTTTTGATTTAACAGGCGAAGTTTATCCAATTTCGGCAGAGTTTCTTTACTACAATTTACTTCGAGATCGATTTAGTCAGGCAATTCAAGAGATTAATTATAGTGCCGAAGCTGTCGAACAACTTCACTTTGATGGGAATTCGATTTCAGACTTTATTAACATGGCTAAGGCGCACTCGATAGTGGGAGAAAAAAAATGGACTCCAAAATTATCCCTCATTCAAAACTCAACGAAAATAAAAAATGAATTGGTGCAGATTTGGAAAGATGCTGATGCAGAAGAAAAGCGCACGTTTCCCATTCAACAATTGCTTGACCGAGAGCCTACCGAAACCTACGTGGAAAGTTTTGCAAATTTTAGGCGAGGAGTCTTGTTAAAGATTGAGGGGGTTCTAAAAAAATATACTGGTGAATTGCCAGCCAAGGATCCTGAATCACCAGCAATGCGGATCGTTCAATCCTTTTTTTCAAATCCAGGGAGTCGTATTTATATTCGTGAAAATATTGATCCGAACTATGCCAAAAGATGGGATCAGGGGAATCTTCGGGTAGTCGCTAACTCCTATCTTTTTTTACCTGATACGGATTACCTTCCCACCGTTCTAAATAAGACACGTGTTCGAGATCCACTTCTGTTAGAAAAAAATAATACTTCAGTTAATATCTTGCCGGAAGAGACCGCCGCTGTTAAAATCCGTATCGATTTGGCCGCAGGTAAACAGTATTACTGTTCAGTTTTAGATTGGTCAGGACTTCTCAGAGAAATTGGCATTTATACTGGTTCGTGGAAAAAATATTCTCACGCCGTTGTAATCTCTCGCTCCATAGTAAGCGAGAATAATGTAAGTGTTCAAAATTCAGTGGGACCCGGTTTTGGGAAAAAAGGTATTGTTGAAATACCTCTAAATACCTTATTAAAATACACGATGAAGTTAGAAACGCTGCCAATCGACTCAAAATGATCCAAATGAATAGCGCAGATTGAGCGACTAAATCTTGTTCGAAGAAATTTTAAAGTATGCAAATCGCTGTTCCATTTGCAACCGTTTGGGCGTTGCTGGGAAGGGCCGCATCCAAAGTCACCGCGCATATCCATCCTAAATTTCCAGCCGTCGGGCTATTTCGATAGGGATAGGTTCGATCGTTACTCGAGGACCCATCAGAATTGCATCCACCACCAATTACTTTCCTACCACCCGTGCAATTCGCTGTACAAGCTGACGTATTCACGTTTAACCCAGCGATATACTGGCAAGTTACATATTCAACCGCTCCAGAGCCCCAGGCTGAAGTCTGCAATGAGCCATCAGGAAACCGGATTCCATCAACTCCGGCATTGCCACCCACGTGCAGCTTAGCAGTGGGTAAGGTTGTTCCGATTCCAACGTTTCCACTGACGCTTTCAATTCTCATTCTTTCAGTATTATTGGTATAAAGCCGCAGATGAGCCGGTGAACTAGAAGAAAGTACCAATCCTCCAGCCCCACTTGCTTGCAAAATAGTCGAGCTATCTGGCCAAGCCGCATTTCCTGTATTTGCATAAAATAATTGGCCAGAGTCTCCAGATGCTGGATTTTGACCAAGCACGAAACCTGAATAA